>CAJQNM010000767.1 GCA_905479665.1 uncultured Saprospiraceae bacterium | reverse complement strand
TAGTGCTTTAGCTCTGCGACAGGAGTGATCTCCTTATAGGCTATACCTTGCATGACCACTTCACGGCCTTCGGCATCCTTCGGTACGAAGAAAGCGTAATCTTGAAATTTCACGAATGCGGGAGACACTTGATCTTCATCGCTCACCTGCATCCAGCATCCTTTCACCTTACATACACTATTGATCGTGGCGGAAACTTTTGTCGCTACGCTGTCGGAAGTTTCTAGCTGTGACAGCAGGTCTGGGTAGGTTATTGCATCAGCGGAAGATATCTCATCTCCAAAGCTATCCCAGGTGCTTGCCTCAGGATGGCTTTCATTTAGTTCGGCCTGGGCACAGGCAAAATTTGTCAACGTGCAAATGCTTGCGATAAATAATATAGTGCGCATGAATAAAATATTTTTTACAAAGGTAGAGAAGAAAGCGGGAATTCCTTTTAACACTTGTCTCAGCAATATGGCACTGCCTTTGCTAGTTTTCATTACCAACCAAGCAAAACAGAATCGACGCACAGGTACTTTATCAATTTTCATTTCGAAATGCGTCATATTCTTCCGATTATTTCTTTTGTGCTGGCCGTTGGTGTCGCTCATTCCCAGTGTCTAGAGGGCAATTGCCGCCAGGGAAAAGGTAAGTATCGTTTTAAGTCATCGGCCATCTACACCGGGGATTTTGCTGTAGCAAAGCCGCAGGGAAAAGGCACCCTCTATTATTCCAACGGTGATGTCTATAAAGGCCAGTGGTATCAAGGTAAACGACACGGCAAAGGCGCGATGATATTTAAAGTAGGCGACCGGTATGAAGGCCAGTTCTATCAGGACAAATTTGATGGAGAAGGCACCTATGTTTTTAAAGGTCGAGGAAGCTTTGAGGGGCTATGGAAAGCCGGCAAGCCCAACGGATTTGGTACCCACTACAAGAAGGGCAGTGAGGCCATTGCCGGAGTCTGGGAAGATGGCATCTTGGTGGAGCGCCAGGTGGAGGAAAGCAGTGGGGGAGCAGCAGTGTATGAGGCCTTGCCCAACTGCAATTTGGAGGACTGCCTCACGGGTCTCGGGACTTTTAGCTATCCCGATGGGACAAAGTACGAAGGAGAATTTGTTGCGGGGAGCCCCATGGGACAAGGTGTGGTGGACTACGCAAATGGTGATCACTATATGGGATTTTGGCAGTTGGATAAACCGCACGGAAATGGAAAAATGGTTTACCAAAATGGAGACGCACTGGATGGCAAATGGGTGAAAGGTACCTTCATGCGAGGCGATAAAAATCTCGTCACCAGCGAAAGCGATGAGACAAAAATTTATGCCCTCATTGTCGGAGTGTCACGCTACGACAAATTCAAAACGCTCAAGTATACCGATGACGACGCGTATCGGGTGTATGCATTTCTGAAAAGCCCGGAGGGTGGGGCCGTTCACGACAATCAAATTCGGATACTGATCGACGAGTCTGCGACCAAGGCGAATATTGATGAGGCCATGGATGATCTACTTATGCGTGCTGATGAAAACGATGCTGTCTTTTGCTTTTTTTCTGGACATGGATTAAATGGGTCTTTTCTCCCGATCGATTCGGATGGATACAACAATAATCTGAGCTACGATGAAATGCGGAGAAAATTGGCGGCCTGCAAGGCCAAAAATAAACTGTACGTCGCCGATGCGTGTTATTCTGGTAGTCTACTAGCGGCACGTACTGGGTTGACAAAATCTCTGGATTTATTTTATCAAAAATTAAATCAAAGCTCGGGAGGCACCGCCTTTTTGGTTTCGTCCAAGCCAGAAGAATATTCTCTGGAATCTCAAGGACTGCGCCAGGGCGTATTTAGTCATTTTTTAATTGAGGGGCTGAAGGGAGAGGCGGACGTCGACTTCAATCAGATTGTCACCATCGAAGAATTATTTAATTACGTGCATCTGAATGTGCAAGACTATACCAAGAATGTGCAGACTCCGGTATTGGCCGGTGATTTTGACAAGGAGATGCCAGTGGCGCTCATAAGGTAATTGAAAATTGAGAATGGAAAATTGAGAATGATTGTGTGTGCTGGCCTACTGGGAATAATCAAACCCTCAGTGGCTGTTGATATTATCTTATCAACGGTGCACAAGTACCAATTATCAACCACTAATTAATTCGTTGACCTAGGAGGCTGTTGAAATACTAACTCTGATTCGTTCGCTGATTCTTTTGCCCGCATACTTCACCAAAAATACTCGATATAGCGCGGCTATGTCTGTGTTTTTCGGCTCGTCTGCAACCGAAATAAGATCGCGAGCCGAATCGAGCCAGTAATTAAACAGCCTCCTCGTGTGAAAAATGAACAAGTGAATAGCTAGGTGAATTTACCCAGTAATTTTAGGCCAGCAACAGCGCCAATTATCAATTATACACTATCAATTATCAATTAATTCGTATCCTTGGTTTATTCCTTTTTCAATCGCAGGCACACCTTCTTGCATCCATTTAGGCATCGGTTCTTCTTTGAGATAGTGATTGAAAAATTGGAACATCCGCTTATTAAAATCCAGGCGGTTTTGCCATTTTACGGCCCAGTGGGGTTCGCCATTGTAATTTAGCATCCAGACGGGTTTATCTAAGCGACGCATAGACATAAAGAATTCGATGCCTTGGTACCAGGGCACGGCTGTGTCCCCATCATTGTGCATAATTAAGATAGGCGTCTCGATCTTATTCATCCGAAAAATCGGCGAATTTTCCAGGTATAATTCTGGTTTTTCCCAGAGGGTGCCACCCAGCCTACTTTGCGTATGCTCATACTGAAACATGCGGCTCATGCCAGACCCCCAGCGAATGCCACCGTATGCGGAGATCATATTTACGACCGGTGCACCCGATTCGGCACAGGCAAACATATTGGTGCGGGTCACGATATCGGCTATTTGATACCCTCCCCAACTGTGTCCCTGTAGGCCTATTTTTTGCTCATCGATAAAGCCCATATCGATGATGTGCTGAGTGCCAGAAACGACATCCTCCAGAGCACTCAGACCGGGATGACCGATGCGATAATGGATATCAGGATTGAATATGACGTAGCCATTGCTGGTGTAAAAAGGATAGGAAATGGTAGACCGGCCAGGATTCATCTTACGGTGACGATGCAAACCATCGGCACTACGCTCGTAGAAGTTTACAATCATGGGATACTTGCGCGAAGGATCAAAATCTTCAGGTTTGGCAAGCATGCCCTCGTGCTCAATCCCCTCACCATCGGTCCAGCGCACATGTTCTATGGTGCCCCACTGATATTCTGCTTGTTGTGGGTTGACATTGCTGATCGTCTTCGATGTGGCAAAGGAGAGATCCGAGTGAACAAGGTCAGGAAATTGGGTATAGGACGCCGCAGAGTAGACGATAGTACGAGCATCTTTAGCCTTCATCGGCGTCCGATCCAAACTCAAGGGTACAGTAAGAAGCGGAGTGTTTGCTCCCTCGTCCAGTGTAAGGCTGGCGTAATGCTCTTTTTTTGTAGTGCGCTCAAATTGATGAACCAATGCAT
>CAJQNM010000766.1 GCA_905479665.1 uncultured Saprospiraceae bacterium | reverse complement strand
AAGATCTTTGGTATTGCGAATTGTAGGCGAAGCACTTGGCGAATCATCAATGATCTCTTGCATAGTTCTAGCTACTTCTGGCCAAAGCGTCTCAAACAAGCTATTGAAAGGAGTTTCGGCAAGTCCTGAGTCACCTAATTGTTCGTTGATAGACTTCATCATAGATAGCATCTCTTCTTTCTTAAACTCTACACTCTGAAATTGCTTAAGCGGCCAATCCAAATCTGTTTTTGCTAAGTTAAGAAGACAATTCATAACAAGCCCACCATTCTTGGATACGGCACCAGCTTCAAAATGAAGCCAATTTGAATCCAAGTTTGCACGAGTTAAACATACTATCCCTGGCACCAACACTTTTCATCTTGGCAATCGGAAAACCCCAGATTTTAGGTATTCAAAATAACCACCTGCCAGTAAATATGATTCATCCCTGTAGTAGTATTGCCACATGGGCATTTTACCACGACTGAGTACAGAGGCATCGGGAGTGATCCTTGCCTTGGTTGGAGCGCTCTTATTTTCAACCAAGGCAGTCATTGTAAAACTTGCGTACCAATACGAAGTCGACTCCGTCACGCTGCTTTTTTTACGGATGCTCTTTGCCCTTCCCTTCTATTTGATCACCCTGCTCACACTAACTTCCGACAGGCGCAAGAGTCTTTCAAAAATCAGCAGCAAACATTGGTGGGGATTGCTTGCTGCGGGGATCTTGGGGTATTATTTATCAAGCTTGCTTGACTTCGTGGGCCTCCAGTATATCGATGCCAGTGTGGAGCGACTTATCCTCTTTATCTACCCAACCTTTGTCGCCATCATTGCCTACTTTTTCTTACGCGAGCGCATAAACCGCGTTCAGGGCATCGCACTTGCAGTCTCCTACCTTGGATTGATCTTCGTATTCATGCCCAATTTGGGCCATATCTCTGTGACCGAAGATTTTTGGAAAGGAGCTTTGCTGATCGTAGCATGTGCATTCACTTTTGCTGCATTTTTTGTGCTTACCCAGTGGCTGGTTAAGCCATTTGGAGCCAAAGCATTTACCGCGTTGAGTATGACCAGCGCTTGCCTCATCGTCTGCCTGCATTTTTGTCTCGCTGCCGAAGCCAACTTTCAGTTTTCTTCGATCGCTTCAGAAGTATATATCTATGCACTCATCATGGCCGTTTTTGCTACTGTACTTCCCTCCTACTTGGTCAACATGGCCATTGCCCGTCTCGGAGCCACACGGATGGCGATCATCTCTAGCGTGGGTCCGTTCTCGACGCTCACCTTGGCTTATTTCTTTTTGGGAGAGACCCTGGCGCCGGAGCAAATATTCGGTGCACTATTCATCGTGGTGGGTGTCACTATTATTTCGGTAGAGCGGAAGCGAGCGAAGAAAACCCCATCGTGAGTTAGTACCTTCATCAAAAATCTAAACAAGCTATGCGACGATCTACCCTCTATTTACTTATCGCACTTTTGGCTGCAAGCAGCGTGCATGCCCAATCAGAACATTCTCATAGTCATGGGCGAGCCATAGAGTTTCCAGACATCCCCTCCTATCAGACCTTAAAATGCGATTTCCACATTCATACCGTGTTTTCTGACGGCAATGTTTGGCCCACCATTCGGGTCGAGGAAGCCATCAAAGACGGACTCGACGCCATTTCCCTTACAGAGCACTTGGAATATCAACCCCACCTGGATGATATTCCACATCCTGATCGCAATAGATCGTACGAGATTGCTACTGAATTTGCCAAGGCCCAAGACCTCATGATCATACACGGAGTGGAGATCACACGCGACATGCCACCCGGTCACGCCAACGCAATCTTTGTGCAGGATGCCAATAAAATAAACAACATTGAAGATCCCGTTGAGGCATATCGTGAAGCCAACCGACAAGGTGCTTTTACCTTTTGGAACCACCCTAATTGGTTTCGCCAATACGAAGACGGTGTCGCTCGCATGACCGACATGCATCTCCAGCTGGTCGAGGAAAATTTATTGCATGGGATAGAAGTGGTCAATGACATCACCTATTCCGACGAGGCCCTCGAAATCTCCTATGCGCATGATCTCACCATCATTAGCACGTCTGATATCCATGGTCTGGTGGATTGGCAATTTCAGATTCCAGAGGGAGGCCACCGCCCCATCATGCTGGTTTTTGCCACCGAAAGAACACCGGAGGCAATCAAAGAAGCCATGTTTGCGAAGCGCACAGTGGCCTATTTCAAGAACCTACTTATCGGTCGCGAGGCAGTGCTTACACCCTTGGTCGAAGCCTCACTGCAAGTCACCAAAGCCACCTATGAGGGCCCAACTTCGGTCGCCTTTGTCGATATCGAAAACGTCAGCGATGCACCTTTTCTTTGCCGCAACGTGGGCAACTATCGCATTCACAACGAGGCAGATGTATTTGAAATTCCAGCGCACGGCAGCATTGAGCTGCAAGTAAAAACCCTGGAGCAGATGGCCAATTTTGATTTGGACCTGGAAATACTTAATGCAACGATTAAACCAGGCGAGCACCCCAAGATTACCTTGCGGGTCACTATGCCGAAGGAGTAAGTGGGTAGAAAGCTTCTAGACTTCTATACCGATTCGTTTTCCGGCCTCAGTCGCGAGGTCTGGATCTTATCCATTTCTGTGCTGATCAACCGGGCGGGCATGATGGTATTGCCCTTTTTGGCGATTTACTGCACGCAATCATTGGGATTTAGTATTACAGATGCTGGCTTGGTGACTGGAGCCTACGGGGCAGGATCCCTCTGTGGGGCTCTACTGGGAGGAGAGCTCACTGATCGTATCGGATACTACCGCGTCATGATCTGGTCATTGTTAGCAGCCGGCATCGGGCTCATGACATTGCCACTCTACACCACCTTCTGGCCCCTTTGCCTGGCGGTTTTCATGACCTCTACGCTCGGCGATGCATTTCGGCCAGCCACCATGGCAGCCATTGGCACCTACAGCAATGAAGACAATCAGACCCGGTCTATCTCGCTCGTCCGCATGGCTTTAAATCTTGGTATCGCGATTGGACCCGCCGTTGGAGGATTCTTCGCAGCGTTTGCAGGCTACCATTGGCTATTTATCCTGGATGGCATGACATGTCTTTTCGCGACTGTCTTTGTGTTCTTCATGTTACCCAAGCCAACAATGGAAACCCAGGGGGTCGAAAATAAGCTGGAGGCTTCTCCCGCAGAGAAATCGGTGTACAAGGATCATATCTATTTGATTTTCTTGACGGTGACGGCCATCAACATTATCGGTTTTATGCAGATCCTATCCACGGTCCCCCTATTTCTAAAACAAGAGTTGATGATGGCGGAAACCCAAATCGGTCTGTTCTTCACCATTAATGGATTAATTGTTTTTCTCCTGGAAATGCCTCTGGTCAGTCTTTCTCAGAAAAAAATTAATCCGTTTCACAGCATGATGATCGGGGCTTTTTTGATCGGCGTTGGCAACCTCACCCTCAACCTGGATCTTGCCTGGCTCCCAATCATCATCCTCTACAACATCACTATTTCGATCGGCGAGATCATCAATTTTCCCTTTGGAAATAGTCTTTCGCTCCAAAGAGCCAGCCCTGCTCAGCGCGGAAAATATATGGGCCTCTGGTCGATGATGTTTTCAGTGACTTTTATCATTGCCCCCGTGCTCGGCACCTTTCTGGTCGATCGGGTTGGCTTCCAAATGACCTGGTATGCAATGGCTGGCCTGAGTCTGCTCTCCTTGCCAGGTTTCCTCTGGGTGAAGCAACGCTGGGGGCAGAGCTGATCATTTTTAGATAACTTCACCCTTAGGGGCCGACGAATAATAAGTTTCTGTTTTCAGGCGAGCCTATTTTGCCACCAGACAAGGCACGAAAACCGAGGATAGCCTAGCTACCCAAGGCTTTGAGTAACGAAGTATGGTGGTAAAAGGGGCCGTATCGAATCGGTAAGTTATTTTTCGCCGGTCCCTTAAACCCAATTTATTCATTAGATTATCTGCTACAAGCCAAAATACCCGCGAACTCAAGGACGTCCTGCAATTTTCCTTCTCACCGTAAGGATGCCTACGATTGCGAGGAAAAATCACAGTGGAGCCCTTGATTTCATTGGTTTTTTGACTTTCGCGACGAAAA
>CAJQNM010000765.1 GCA_905479665.1 uncultured Saprospiraceae bacterium | reverse complement strand
AGATTGATCAAAGGGCGTTAAGCCAACTGGCACAAAATCCGCAAAAATCTTTTGCCATGACCATCCCGGTCGACGAAAAATCTGCGCTTCGCATTAATCTGATTCAGAATAAACTTTTTGCTGATGGCTTCGAAGTAATTACGAGTGGCCCAGGCGATGTCGGTCAAAACAATCTGGGCACTTTCTATCACGGCACAGTGCACGGAGATCCGACCTCCACGGTCGCTCTAAGTGTCTTTGATGATAAAGTCGACATTTTCATTGACGATGGACAAGGCTACTATCGGGTGAGCCAGGAAAAAAGCGCTGAATATCTATTTTACAATGCTCGCACCACTGGAAGTTTTGGTGCTTGGAAATGTCACAATGATCATACCCATGCAGGTAAAGGGGATATCAAAATAGATCATGAAAAATCTTTAGGGCGCTCCGCGATGATGGGTTGCGTGCCCGTTTATATCGAGGCAGACTTTGCTGTTTTTCAACAGGAGGGAGCAAATGCAACTCCATTCATCACCTCCCTGATGAATCAGACAGTAGCACTCTATACAGCAATAGGTATAACGGTCGAAATGTCAGAGCTTTTTGTTTACACTACGGCAGATCCTTGGGCTGGTTTAGCTGACCTTGGAGACAAACTGGATGCATTCGGACTCGCCAAAGGCAACGCCTACAATGGCCGTTTGGCACATCTGATCACCGCACAACAGGGTGGTGGAGTGGCTTGGGTGGATATTCTCTGTGCTACACAAGCTGGAGCGGATCCATTCGGACCCTTTGGAGTCTCTGGAGTTACGGGCACTACCAATCCAAGTACGGATGATGTAATCACTTTAACCCATGAACTGGGGCATAATTTTGGTTCAGATCATACGCAGGCCTGTGTCTGGAATGGAAACAATACGGCGATTGACGGCTGTGTCCTTCCGGAAGATGGTCCCAATGGAACGTGTGCTCGGCCCACCCCCAATTGTCCCGTGGGCGGAGGTACAATCATGAGCTATTGCTATGTACCTGATCCTCCTGTTAACACATGTACAGTAAATACAACCTGGCACCCTCAGGTGCAGACTCTTATCACCAATAATTGGAATACTGCAACGACCAATTGCCTTAATACTGCCTGCGGGGGTGGCCCACTAACCGGATATACCTGTGCAGATCCGTTTGTTATCAATGCAGCCGGCAGTTTTAATGCACCCGGCCCCAGCCAAGGGAATGGTGCTCATGATGAGAGTATTGGTGCCACCCACGCCAACTGGTATCGCTTCAATGCACCCACCACTGGAACCATCACGATCTCCTCATGCGGATTACCGGGCGGTCATGCAGGAACACATAATCACGTTTACCACGATTGGAACAACGCTTGGAACGCTGACTGTGCATTTGCAGATACCAATGTTGGAAATGTCACCTATACGGAAGATCGTGGATGTCCGGCAGACATCAATGATGTAACCAAAGGAGCATTGCTCACAGGTGTACCTGTCACGGCGGGACAACCGATTTACATTGAGTGGGACGACGCCTACTCAACCCAAGGATTCACCTGGACGATTGCCTATGAAAATGCAGGACCTTGCCAGCCTAGCGTCACCGTAAATCCGCCTAGCGTAAGTGGCAATGTTTCCGCATCATCTACACTCACCACGGGCAATCCGGTGACACTCAGTGGCAACACGGTATTTTCAGCCCCGGAGGTGATTCTTAGCGGCGTATTTACGGCTCCACTGGGCCTCACTTTTGAGATCTTAATGGCAGGGTGTATGGGCGGTGGCGGAGCAGCAGGTACTTGTGTCGACCCTATCATTGGTGCTTGCGATGGCATGACGATTCAAGGGGACCTTAACGGTGGCGGATCCAACATAGATGGTTATGACGGAAACACTGGCTACGGAGGTCCAGAGCGAGTGCATTCCATCCCGATTCCAACAAATGTCAACGTGACCGTTTCGATGCAACCTGAGGCTAAGGTAGATTTGGATATTTTCGACATGAGTGATTGTGCGGCAGGCACCACCTTTGGCGGCAGTGAAGATCCTGGTGATGGAGTGGTTGAGACCTTTCAAATAGACAATACAGGACAGCCAGCATTTACCCTGACCTTGGTCGTGGATGGCTGGCAGGGTGATGTGGGGACCTACACCCTGACCGTAACTTGCAACTAAGGTCCTCCTCAGCGACCATCACGGTAATTTTAACTTTGCATAATCCTTGCAAACGGGTGACTTCGGTCGCCCGTCTTTCGTTACGTGTGTAGGACAAATCTCGGAGACAACTTTTGATTCGAATTAATTCCAATGGGTCATGACCCACAACAGGAAGTGGTATTTTCGTTCTTTGTCAAAATGCCGCGTTACAGTCTCATAATTATCAATCTCCTTTTTATCCTCAGTGTAGACACCGATGGACAGACCTGGACGTGCTCCCTTCCGGGCATCGGTACGTTCTCTTCGCCACGGATCAGCGATCTAAATGGAGATGGCATCGGCGACATCATTCTGGGTGCAGGGCGAGCCGAATTTCAAGCTTGCGATACGGCCATCTTTGCACTGGATGGGGCAACTGGTGAATTGCTTTGGCACGCCTCGGCTCATGACCAAATCTTTGGCTCCGCGGCTCTGCAGGATGTCACTGGCGATGGCATTTCCGATGTTTTTATCGGCGGGCGCTCCGCAGAATTGCAGGCCATCGATGGAGCTTCGGGGCAGGTCATTTGGCAATTTCGCACCGCTCAGGATTTTCCGATCGATACCGAGCATCTCTGGTTCAATTTTTACAACCCTCAGTTCGTGAGTGATCAAGACAGTGATGGGGTGCCTGATATTTTGGTGGCGAATGGCGGAGATGTGCTGGCCGAAGCCTATGATACCAATCGACCTCCTGGACATCTGGTCTTGGTGAATGGTGCCACAGGAAAATTGCTGGCGCGAGCGGCGATGCCCGATGCGCATGAAATATATATGTCAGCAGTTATTCACGAGAATCATCAGGATGACCAATCGCTTATCATTTTTGGTACCGGCGGCGAGACCGTTGGTGGCACTCTCTACGCAGCGACTTTGGAGATGGTGCTGGCCGAAGATTTATCACAAGCCCATTCACTCGCTACTGGACAGGAAAAGGGTTTTATATCGCCGCCCGTACTTGCAGATATTACAGATGATGACGTACTGGATATCATTTCGCTTTCGGTAGATGGTCGGATCATGGCATTCGATGGTGTCACCTTGCAGTCGCTCTGGACAGTTTCTTTGCCCAACACAGAAGCATACAGTTCGCTGGCGGTGGGTAAATTTACGGATGATCAGATTCCTGATTTCTTTACCTCTGTGGCCAATGGAGTGTGGCCTAAACTCGAATGGAATCGGCAGTTTATGATTGATGGGGCAGACGGAAAGATCATCTATTCTGATTCTTTAGGTTTTTATCAAACCAGTAGTCCGATCGCTGCTGATCTCAGCGGCAATGGCAAGGATGAGATTTTACTCAGTATTAATTATCAGGAATTTGACTCCATGCAGTTAAAATACTTCCGCAATATGTTGGTGGTCACCGGAGCCCAGTTTTCCGAACCCGTACAAATTGCCGACCTCTTCTCGGGCAGCAACATTTCTTCTACTCCTTGGGTGGGAGATCTTGATGGAAATGGAAAGCTCGATATTATTTATCTGCATGGTACCAATGAGCGACAAACCTATACCTTTGATGGCATGAAAATAATGCGACTAGCTACCGATATTCCAGTCTACCAGCACATACGCTGGGGTGCCTATATGGGATCTCAGGGAGATGGGATATATCACTCAGATAAAACTGGCAATCCTTGAGGCTGACGATCCTGTGGTTGGCTTCGGTGCTCTTGATGTCGTCCTGTCAAGATGGGGATGGTGGGGGCGCAGATAGGCAGCCGGCAAAGCAGACTTTCTTCGATCTCCTTGACTCAACAAAAACAGGTGTGGGTTTTGTGAATCAGGTGGAGGACCGCAATGATTTTAACGGGCTCACGTACCGTAATTTTTACAATGGTGGCGGTGTGGCCATCGGTGATGTCAATAGTGATGATCTGCCCGATCTGTTTTTTACGGCAAACCTAGGTCCCAATAAATTATACCTCAATAAAGGCGATTTTTCCTTCGAAGATATATCCACTTCAGCTGGTGTGGGTGGCACACGAGGCTGGAGTACGGGTGTGACGATGGCCGACGTAAATGCGGATGGCCTCTTGGATATTTATGTGTCCAATTCAGGAGACTTGGCGGGCGACAACAAGGAAAATGAATTATTCATCAATCAGGGCGACCTGACCTTTCGGGAAATGTCGCAAGATTATGGATTAAATAATGCTGGGTATTCTTCACAAGCTGCATTTTTTGATTATGATCAGGATGGAGACCTGGATTGTTACTTGCTTAATAACAGCT
>CAJQNM010000764.1 GCA_905479665.1 uncultured Saprospiraceae bacterium | reverse complement strand
CATCTGATCAAGTTATCAATAATTGGCAACCTCAGCAGTTGGTATTGCTTAAAGAAAAATGTGTTACTTACATATGTATATCTTAGGTCCAGACAGAACATGCTTGCAGGCAGCAAAAGAACACTATCTAAAAATCGGTCGCAATGAAAATCCTACTGACGCTTTTCAGGGTATGCACATTTTGCTTCTTTGCAATCTCCATAGCATGCCCTTCCCTCCTCTCCGCTTCTAATTCCTGGAAAGCAGGTACAGCTCGCGTCATCATTACGCCTCAAGATAGTTTGTGGATGGCCGGTTATGCTCATCGTACTCACGCCGGAAATGGCAAGCTCCACGACCTATGGGCCAAGGCCCTCTTTCTTGAAGATGCCGAAGGTCAGCAAGGCGTGCTGATCACGGTGGATCTTGTGGGCATACCAAAACAAATTTCAGACAATATTCGTGAGCGTCTACACGAACGATTAAAATTAACGACCGCACAAATCATCATAAACACTTCGCACACACATTCTGGCCCAGTGCTCCAGAATGCACTTTTTGACATTTACCCATTAGACTCGACTCAATTGATTAGAATAAAACAATATTCACTTGAGTTTGAAAAATTGATCGTCGATCTAGTTGAAAAGGCCAAGCTCGCTCTCGAGCCGGCAGAACTCTACTCCAAAAACGGAGTGACTAGATTTCAAGTAAACAGAAGAAACAACAAGGAGGCAGAAATCGACCTTCTATCCGAACTCAATGGTCCCAATGATTTTGCGGTCCCAGTCATTAAAATTGTAAATCCACAGGGGGAATTAATTTCCATCGTATTTGGCTACGCTTGTCATCCTACCGTCCTTGATATTAATAAATGGTCTGGCGACTATCCTGGTTTTGCACAGATTGAACTCGAACAAAAATATCCAGGAGTCACGGCGCTATTTTTTCAGGGTGCTGGCGCAGATCAGAATCCGATGCCCCGCAGGTCGATTGCACTCGCCAAACAATTTGGAAAAACACTGGCGGTGGCTGTCGAGCGAGTACTGGAAGAAGAGATGCAAGCACTCGACTCAAAAATGACCACCGCCTATTCTGAAGTTGATTTAACCATCAAACCCTACTCAAAAAGGAAGCTGCAGAAGTACGTCAAAAATCTCTCCGCATATCAACTGCGCTGGGCCATGCGAATGATGTCCAAAGTAAATCAAGGTGATGACTTGATAACAACCTATCCCTACCCCATACAACTATGGAAATTAGGCGACCAAGCCATCTGGTGCCTAGCTGGAGAGACCGTCGTAGGGTACGCTATCGGTCTCAAGAAAATGTTTGGGCCCGACACATTCGTGATGGGATATTGCAATGACATCATGTCCTATATCCCAACCAAAAAAATAATCAAGGAAGGGGGGTATGAAGGATTGATCGCCCAGAGGGTTTATGGCCTTCCCGGTCCATGGGATTTATCCATCGAGTCGGTCATCTTTGAAGAAGCGAAGAATTTGGCGAATACCCATGGATTAAAATTACTGCAAGAACTGAATGGCCAATGAATAAGCAACCTTTGATTGAATCCCTGATCGCCCGAAGGTATTTTTCAGGATTTGAGCAAGCACATGACACATTCAACGCCATCACCACAGCAAGTGATGGAAAGGTATACTACATCCTTTCGTCTGATTGTTTTGATATCGCCGGACAGATGCATATGTACGATCCCGTCACTGACGAGACCACGTTCTTGGCTGATTTAAATAAAATATGCGGAGAGGAACATCTAAAAGCTGTCGCCCAGGGCAAGAGCCATGTTCCTTTTTTCGAATATTCCGGGCATTTGTATTTCGCCACCCATGTAGGGTTTTATGAAATCATCGATGACATGGAACGCCTGCCGGTAAATCCACCCAAAGGATATAAATTGTATCCGGGAGGTCATATCCTGTCTTACAATCTAAAAACCAGAGAATTTCATAAACTGACAACTGCCCCCGACGGAGAAGGCATCATCACCCTAACGATGGACACGGCCCGCGGAAATCTATTTGGGATCTCTTGGCCCAAAGGCTATTTTATTCATTATGATTTAAAGAAAAATACCTTGACCAATTTGGGGTTGATTTCAAGTCTTGGCGAAGCAGGAATACCTGGAGCCGATTACCGGGTGCTTTGTCGATCTATGTTTGTGGATGACAGAGATGGCGTTATATATTTTTCCACGGCAAATGGAAATATCTATGCCTACGATCCAGAAGCGGGAAAAATAGTGCTGCTCCCAAACGCAAACCTTCGTCTCGACTACTTTGGCAATTATGATCACACGCGTCCAGGTTCAATGGCGTACAATTGGCGGAAAATTCTTTGGCACTCCTCGCACCAGGTTGCCTATGGCGTCCATGGAAATTCGGGTTATTTGTTCCGTTTCGATCCTAGGAAACAGAGCATCGAACTCATCGATCGCATCACCTCTGCCCCATCACGAAAAAGTGGGATGTTTGATTACTACACCTATGGTTATTTAGGCTTTGGGCTCAGTGCCGATGGAGAGACCCTATACTATCTCACTGGTGGGCCCATTTACGAAGAGGGAATAAGATCAGCAGCAACAGCACTGGCCCGTGGTGGTGTACGGGGTGTTGAGAACCTTCATCTTGTCACTTACCATCTGCAGACTAATAAATATATTGATCACGGTCCGATTTTTTATGAAGACGGGGCGAGGCCGACATATGTAAACTCCATCACCATTGGGCCCATGGGGAATATTTATACACTTGCTCGTTTTGAAAAGGATGGCAAAACAATTGGGGATCTGATTAAGATTGCAAATCCCTTTTGAACTCCTCTTTACTGCTTTCTGAATTTGATCGTGCTCGGGATTTACATCGGCATCGCGACTTTTTGAGCCCACTTTTGAGCGTAACCCTATCCCGCTCTCTCAGTTTGGAGGAAATCCTAAAAATCACAAAGCTATTTTGTAACTTCCTACGCATACCTCCCTCAGCTAGTAAAGTAGACAATAAACCAGTCCAACTATGAAAACTGATGCCCGAGCTTTGCTCATCAATTACCTCCAGAGTACGCTCAGAACCATTTCTAAAAACAAAGTCTATTCAGCACTCAATATACTTGGGCTTGCACTGGGCATTGCGGCCTGTCTCTTCATCATGCAATACGTATCGTATGAGAGGAGCTTCGATAAATTTCATGTGCACCATGATGACCTATATCGAGTCTCTTACCAAATCCATCGGGGTGGAAATCTTGAGGTCGATTGCGCAGCAGCGGTACCAAGAGTAGGTCCCTTTATGAAGGAGAAGATGCCTGAAGTTATCGACTTTGCTCGGGCCTATCCTATGTCTGGCGTGGTTAGTTACGAGAACATTCAATTTCGTGAGGACCGGATGCACATGGCAGACCCCTCTTTCTTGGAGATTTTCACGTTTCCTCTCTTGAGTGGTGAAGCTGGCAAATTGGCCGAACCCAATACGGTCATAATCTCAGAGCACGCAGCCACCAAATACTTTAGAAACTCAGAGCCTCTAGGAAAAATACTAGAGATAGACGGCGACCAAAAAGTTGAGGTTGTGGGTGTTGCTAAAAATGTCCCCAATAACTCACACATTAAATTTGATTTTCTAATTTCCTACGAAACGCTCAATAATCAAACTCGCAATGATGAGGGAAGTTCTGCCTCAGAGACGGCATGGGGTTGGTATGATTTCAATACCTATGTACAACTTCAGCCAGGCTCAGACCCCGATGCATTTGATGCAAAATTCAAAGAATTCCTGTGGATAGAGCGGGGAGAACGATACAAGGAGCGCAATTATTATGCTGATTTCCCCCTGCAGGCGATCACAGATATTCATCTCCATTCCAATCTACTGCAAGAATCAGAACCAGAAGAGCAAGGCGATGGACAGGCCGTCGCATTTTTGAGTATCATCGCCCTGTTCATACTCCTGATTGCCTGGATAAATTACGTCAATCTATCGACGGCACGATCCATTGAACGATCACGAGAGGTCGGAGTTCGCAAGACGCTCGGTGCGACCCGTCAACAATTAATCCAACAATTTCTCACGGAGTCCTTCGTCCTCAACCTCATCGCTCTTGTTATAGCGCTTGGCATCGTTGTGATCGGAATTCGTTCTTTTAATCAACTTACGGACTCGAGCCTTAACTTGGCATTTTTAGGCGATTGGTCTTTTTGGGGATCTTTGGGTGGTGTCTTGATCCTAGGATCTCTTTTGGCAGGCCTCTACCCAGCCTTCGTTCTCTCCTCTTTTCGTCCCGTCGACGTTCTCAAGGGAAAGTTGTCTTCGATAAATTCGGGTAATCCTTTACGCAAGGGCTTAGTTGTCTTTCAGTTTGCTGCTTCCGTTACGCTGATCGCCAGTACCATGATTGTATACAAGCAATTGGCGTATATGCAAAATATGGATCTGGGGTTTGATATAAAAGAGACCCTGGTGGTGGAAGGGCCGGATGTGTTCAGCGTCGATTCCTTATTTGAGTCAACCAACAAAGCATTTAAGGATGAAGTCCGGAAGCATGCCACTATTGTCCATGTCTCCTCATCTTCTAATGTACCCGGAGATGAAATATTCTGGACAAACGGCATTAAGCGAGAAGAAGAGGCTACAGAAAATTTCAAGATTATTTACAATGTTGGCATCGACTACGGTTATTTTGACACTTATCAGATTGATGTGGTAGCAGGAAGAAACTATGGCCCCTCGCATACGACAGATACTGCTGCACTCATTCTTAACAAAGCTGGCGTGCGATATCTTGGCTTTGAAAACCCAGAACAAGCAATAGGCCAAAGGGTAACTTTCTGGGGAAAGCCAAGGACCATCGTTGGCATCGTAGATGACTACAATCAAATGTCAGCAAAATCCAGCGTCGCTCCCATTGCATTTCCCCTAGTGCCAGGAGCGGCCAATTACTACACCATTAAAGTAAACGGAAATAATCCGCAGGCAACGGTTGCCAATGTTCAAAATACCTACGATGCTTTCTTCCCGGGAAACCCCTTCGACTACTTCTTTTTGGATCAATTTTTCAATCGCCAGTACGCAAATGAGCGAAAATTCAGTCGAGTGTTTACCCTTTTTGCAGGATTTGCGATCTTCGTCGCTTGTCTAGGTCTATTTGGGCTAGCAAGCTTCAGCACGTTGAAACGCAGAAAAGAAATTGGTGTTCGTAAAATACTAGGAGCCTCCGTACCCCGGATTGTGCAGCTGCTATCGCGGGAATATTTATTGTTGATCGTCATTGCAAATCTGGTTGCCTGGCCCGTAATTTATTTGCTAATGAATCGCTGGCTAGAGAATTTTGTCAGCAG
>CAJQNM010000763.1 GCA_905479665.1 uncultured Saprospiraceae bacterium | reverse complement strand
CACGGTTTTTGACCTGGCATCTTTGTCTAAACAGTTTACGGGGTATGCCATATCGCTTTTGATTGAAGAAGGTAAGATTTCGGAAGATGACGACATCAGAAAGTACATTGCTGAGGTCCCCGATTTTGGAGACACAATTACGATTGGTCATTTACTCCATCACACCAGTGGGATTAGGGATTGGACCAGTACACTGCCTTTGGCCGGTTGGTCCTTCGAAGATGTCATTTCATTTGACGACATTTTGCGGATGGCGTATGATCAAGAGAGTCTAAATTTTAGACCAGGTGATGAATACATTTATTCCAATACCGGTTACAATTTATTAGCAGAATTGGTGCAGCGCGTGACAGGTGCTTCGTTTGCCGATTGGATGGATGAAAGAATATTCGATCCACTCAAAATGGCGAATACTTTTTTCATGGATGATCATTCAACAATTATCACGAATAGGGCCTATGGATACTTCCGTGATGGGCAAGGGAGCCATCACGTTTCTCCAAATAATTTGACCGCCCTAGGGTCAAGTTCGATGTACTCGACGACCACAGATCTCACGCAGTGGGTGCTGCATTTGTCGAATCCGCCAATGGATAAAAAATCAGTGGTTGAGCGTATGGTGCAACCCGGTCAATTTAATAATGGGGAGATTAATTCGTATGCATTCGGAATCACAAGTAGCAATTTCTTAGGAATTGAATCGATTGGGCACTCCGGCAGTTGGGCTTCATTCTCTACGTTCATTACCATGTTGCCAGAATATGATTTGTCGATCATCGTGCTTTGCAATCACCCCAATAGTGCTTTTGGTGTAGCACGAACCATTGCATCATCTTACATCGCCGAGCCCGAAGTACCTGAGGACAGTAAAGAACCAGAATCCGAGGAAATCAAGCTTTCGAACGAATTGCTCAAGGCGTATCAAGGCACCTATAAATTGGGCCCTGGCTGGTACGTTGATTTGACGGAGGAAGATGGGCAACTTTGGACTCAAGCGACCAACGAAAGTAAGTTTCCTATGACTGCTCTTTCGGATACATCCTTGTTGATTGCAGGCTATGGCAATCGGACCATGACATTCTATCGAGGGGAAGATGATCAAATAGCACATCTGATCTACAATGGTATGAAGTGTCCGCGTCTGTCAAGTGCCGCAAGCACAAATAGGGTGGTCGCTGCCGACTACATAGGAGAATACTACAGCGATGAGCTGCATACATCGTTTCAGGTAAGGGAGGTCGATGGCCAGTTGCAGCTATGGAATTTCCACCATGGCGGAGTCGATCTAAACCGTACATGGGGTGAAGACTTCAATACCTCCCTCTGGTTTGCCAGCTCGGTAGACTTTTTTCGAAACGATGCTGGAGAAGTCGAGGGCTTTAAAGTGTGGCAGTATAGGTCTAGAGATCAGGTGTTTAGAAAGAGAAAATGATGTGGGCGCTTGATTCGAAGCCACTGTCAGTACAGGATTCATAAGATGAAAAGATGGACAAGATGTGGTCGAATATGCACTGAAAAATGTTGGATCAGGATTAATAAGATCTGTACGATAGACACAATGAGTGGGAAATAGGATACCACTACAATTCCCAATCAAGTGGATTACACCGACAATAGATGGGACAAACTAGAGGTCCAAAAGATGGACAAAATGTGGTCAGAATGATGCGCATTAGTTTGGAATTCGCCGTGCCAGGGTAGTTCTCCATCAGTGAGCAAGCACAAGATCAGATAGACTACCTCAAAAGTGAAGGCGTGGAGTATCGATCCTTTGAGTTTACAGGACGTTAGTTGAAAACAGTCTCAGTGCCATTTGTGCAGTCTCTATTCCTCCCTTTTGATTCTGCCCCGTCACGATGAGGTGGTCTGCGTCCACGACAATATGATTTTTAAACATATCGATCAGTCCACTTCGGTGTTCGTATTTGGCATTGGATTTTCTTAATTCTGCTTCCGGATGTTTCGGGGTATTTCCGACCATTAATTCTCTCAATTGTTTGTTTGTTACACCGGTTACTTTGACATCTTTGACAAGAGCTGATCCATCCGGTTTTGTAGCGCCGATGAAGCCCAGTGGCCCATGGCAAACAGCGGCTAGGATTGTTTTGTTGGCATACGCTCGACTGACCATAGAAGACAGTCTGTCTGATTGGGCAAAATCATAGGCAGCTCCCCAGCCTCCCGAGAGAAACACAATGTCGTAGTCAGCTATGTTGATTTTTTCAATCGGTATTGAGTTCTTTACTTTTTCTTGCAAGATGGGATCTTTCAAAAATCGATCGTCGTCTTTTGTACGGACAAAAGGGACTAGTGAAAGTGGATCAATTGGTATTTCTCCGCCAGCAATACTTGCTATCGTTACGTTCATGTGTGCATCTAGAAAAGTATAGTAGGGCTCGGTCATCTCTGACGCATAGACGCCGGTGGCCTTTCCTTTCTTTATCACATTGTTTGTTGACTTGTCAATCTTGTCGAGACTGGATTGACTCGTGGTTATGATCAGCGCTGCGTACCCACTTAGATCAAATATTTCGCGTTTAGTGTTCGACTTATGTGGTAAGGTCATTTTATTTTATTTGTGCAAGTTTGCCTCCATGCAGTCTTTGCTCCCAATAGCGACAGACAAATGGCCAATGATATAAAACACATGGGTGTTCCGCCAGCAGTGCGCGGACATTTGGCCGTACCCGTCAGCTCACCAATGGTACCTGTAGAGGCGATCACTGTGACAATACCGACGAATAAAAAGAAAATCCAGATGCCCTTTTTACCAGATAGAAGATGTCCGATCAATGCCATCACAAAGCAAATCAAGACAATGTAACACGCAGGAATGCCAACTATTTTGGGGCAGATATCTCCCGCATTCCATTCATGAAACACCAAGCCAGTAGTGCCATAAATGGCAAAGCCTAGGATGAGCAAGAGGAGGGCAGAGAATGCATTTTTCACAAGCTATTTACACTATTTACTACGGGTTTGGCGATACGCAGAGTAGAGCCATCGGATAGAGCTATGCTGACTGAAGCCACCTCGGTCTCGTCAGCGAGCCCAAAGGTTACTGTAGAAGTCTGATCACTACTCAATCCTTCACCAGTGACATACACATCAGTCAGTGTGGCACCATTTTTCCTAGTAACCGTAATGGTGGCACCTACGTACTTGGCATTTTCTGGAAGGCGGACAGCGATATAATTGGCATCGCCTCCTTTGTTGATTTTTACTTTTACGGGTCCATCTAGATTTGCAAATACCAGGTCCGGATAGCCATCTTGATTGAAGTCACTGCATAGTGGTGTGATCCCGTAGTACTTATTGATGGCATTGGCCTGATCCTCTACTGCCGAAAATGTGCCGTCTGCTCGTTGCACTAAAAAACGGCCGGGAAGTTTAAATAATTTGTGCGGAGGAAAATCTACATAGTTTTCGGCGACCACAAGGTCCTGTCTGCCATCCAAATTGAAGTCTTCAAAAATGGCGCCCCAGGAAAATTCAAAATCAGCCACTTTGGTTTCTTTGGCAACGTCCGTAAAGGTGAAGTCACCATTGTTCTTAAATAGCATCCAATCGTTCATTAATACATCCTCTTCTGCAAGATCTCCTCTTGCCATAAATACTGGAACTGAACTACCCGTGTTGGAAAAGAAGAAATCGATATGACCATCATTGTTGTAGTCGCCGACGGCGATACCCATAGGATAGGCGTATTTGCCTGTGGTGGGATTAGCCTTCATGGTGAATTTCTGTCCATTTTCATTTTTATAGGTTCGGACTTCTCCCGTATCATGAGCGACTACGAGATCGAGGTAGCCGTCATTATCGATATCTACGAAAATACCCATGAAGGTATTATGGATGTAAGTGAGTCCAAACGTGGCCGTCGCATCTTCAAATGTATGGTCTCCCTTATTGAGCATCAATAGGCTGGAAGCGCCATAACTAAAGTCTTTAAATTTGGTCTGACCTTCCATCTCGTGTTTCTTAATATAATTGCTGACAAACATGTCAGCATCTCCATCCCGATCGATATCTCCAAACGTAACGGAGGCACAAATTGATTTATCATCAAATGGCACATCAATTTTAGAGACAGTAAATCCAGACCCGGTATTGCGATACCATAGTACGCCAGCATCGGTGGCCAAGAATAGGTCCGTATTCCCATCGTTGTCCAGATCAAAAGAGGTGGCACCATAGGTGCTGGAGTTTGCTGGTTTAGCTGGAACACTAAAAGAAGATTTTATAAATCCACCATCCTTATATGCATACAACTCGTCTTGCTGATCTAGCCCACCTCCCAGAAACAGCTCGTCGATTCCATCATTATCAATGTCGATCAATGCCGAGGCCATCAGAGGAAGAGATTCTTCACCATTGAATCTATTGGTGAAAGGGATCTTTGAATCTTCAAATACTGGAATCTCCGCTTCCGGTACAGTGTAATCACAGGAATGAAAATCTTTGCCAAAATTATTGTCGGGAATATCTTCTGTTTCGCATGTGCCACTGTACTTCCCCCAGGTCATTTCTTGATATGGGTTTTTCACATCGCCTTTGAAGAAGAATAAGATGACCCCCACGGCTAAAAGAATAATTGCTAAAAGAGAGAGTAGGATTTTTTTCATTTTTCGAGTTTGAAATATGATCTATTTAAGGAGATTTTCACTGCGAGTGAATGCCCATAGTATTACCCCAAAGAAGATGAAATGGGTCACATTCATCGCTATCGGTGCGATATGTATGCCTAGTGGATTAAACCACAGGAGAGAAGACAAGATGATGATGAGTAAAACGATCGGATTGACTATTGCTAGCCACTTGGGTAGTCCCTGCTTGTTCTTTAAGATAATCAGGATATACACAACCGACAAGGAAGCCACAATGATTCGTAAGGCCCAGACCAGTACCTGATAATGATCCTCATAGGATTGTAAGTAGAAATCATGATCTGCTGTCCCTTGGCTTCTTTGCAATACTTCTGCACCAAAGTATCTAGAAGAAATCCAGATGCCTCCGATAAAAAAAGCGAGTACACCGAGTGCAAAGAGTAAGTTGGCTAGTATTGGGCTTGATTTTTTGAACAACTCTTTTAAACCATAGTATCCGGCAAAATAGAGCGGAGCACCAATGACGGCGAGGAAGTGTCCTTTGCTGGCTCGTGCCAATGGCACGTCTTCCAGCATGCTTACTTCACCACCGGGGCCTCCCGGTAAAAAATGCAATAAGTACTCGCCGATGCCAACGATTACACTTGCCAGCAGACCTAAACAGATGAGTCCTTTTATCGTGGTGGAATGTTCCATTGGTCTTTTTTTGCCTTAAATTGTATCTGTTGCGGCTTGGGAAAGGAATCGGCAAAAATAACCTAAAAGTGGACTGGATTTGGTAAAAAATGGCCTTGTGTCGGCCATATTAACATCTGTACATTTAATGTAGATATGACCCATGGAGAATTCTTTTCTCAGATGTTCTCAAAGTGATGTTGGTATTCTCCCGTAGCTGACTGAGCACGTGTGTTGAGCCATAGTGATAAAATTATTCACTCTTTCCAGGCCAATCCCAATCTAAAAGATCATCACTCCAGGCAATTCCGATAGATGCATTTTTATCGAAATCTCCTTCCCCTTCCGATTTGGGGCCAGAACCATGAAAGAACATGATGTAC
>CAJQNM010000762.1 GCA_905479665.1 uncultured Saprospiraceae bacterium | reverse complement strand
GGCCCAGATCTGTGCTGTGTCAAAAGGCATGACGAGCAAACTGTAGGTGACTACATCCGGAAAGCCATTGGTACTCTGGCCATCTACCGGATCGCGAAAGCCCGAAATATCTGTCCAGGTATCACCAAGATCTTGAGTTTTCAAAATCTTCACTGTCCCTGGCGCACCAAATAATATATATGCCGTCTCGCCTTCAAAAGGGTGTGTGGCGATCCCACTGATCTGACCAGTCGGACCATCGTACCTTTCAACCGGGACGAATACCGTGCCGCCATTGTCAGAAACAACCAAGCGATCGTCTTCACGCAAAGCTCCCCCCGTCCAGACAATGTTGGGGTCGGCCAGTGAGACTTCGATCGGTGCATAACCACCATCAAAAACCCACTCGTCGGGCATAGTGATAATACTCCAGGTCAAACCGAAGTCCGTAGAGCGAATAACCCCAGCGGAACTGAGTCCATACACCAGGTTGGGATCTGTTTTCGAGCCGGCAAGCTGAGTAACAAATGGCCCATCATCAGCGCCTGCCGGAAGATCCGCAAAGACCCAGTTTTCACCTCGATCGTTGCTCCTAAAAATGCCATTAAATTGCAGCGACTCAAGCAGGAGGTCAGGATTATCATAGTGCCAGAGGGCCTCAAATCCATCCCCACTGGGTGCACTTTGCCAGGCGGTCGTCGCATCGGGGTCACCAACCGAAAAGTAAGTGCCGTTGTCTTGGGAACCAGCGATGTAACGATCTTCTCCATTCATTTTATCGACCCCGTAAAATTGCGCCGTATTATATCCCATTGATGTGTTGCCCGTTTGCACAAAATTTTCGGCATCATCTCCCGAGTAAGAAACACCACCATCGTTGCCATTTAGAATATGCAATACTCCCTCTCTCTCTCGAAGTTGGATATTGTGATGATCGACATGCACGCCTTTGAAACCACCCACAATAAAATCCTGAACGGATACACTTGCTGCAAAACTCACTTGTTCTATCGAAAAAGAACCTTCTAACAGGGTGGTATCTTTCACCTGATCTTCTGCCTGGGCAAGCATCAGCGTGTACATATTTTGATCAAAGCCATTTGCCACCACCCGAGGATCGGCGACATCCGTACGTAGCAATTTGTAAATGAACAATGGTTCGATGGTTAGCAATTCATCAAGAACGTCCATTGGATAGACTGGCGCATCCCAAATACCATTTTGATTTTCATCGGCAAATGCTACTACTAAGGGATCGCCGGTCAATGCCTCCGTTGCTCGGATGCCTGCCATGATCAGCGTGTCAAATTCTGGTAGGCCTACTCCATTTAAGACAGGATTAAGTCGATGTATAGGCGAGAGATTGCTTTCTGAAAATTCTAATTCGACGTCAATGCGATCACCAACATCCAATCCAGTTGATGTGCCCAGCTGCTGTGCCAGATCTTCAGTGGGCCCAAATCCACTGAAAGGGAATCGCAGACTATTTAACTCCTCAACCAGATCGAGCGTCTCGCTGTCATCGTCGATGCGCTCATCAAGCTGGGTTCGGATACTGTCTTGTGCGTCGATTTGAAAAATACCGGGTTGGCCTGCGACATATATTCGTCTCGGGTCTGAGGGATGGATCGCAATGGTATTGTCATACCAGCCCTGTGAGCCCAACCAACCTGCCAGTGGCACCCCGCCTTCGCGTTGTATCTGTTGCCAATTGCTGCCACCATCGGTTGTGCGAAATAACCCAGATCCATTATTACCCAATCCACTGCCATCTTCGATTGATGCATATAGTATAGCTGGATCTCCGGCGAATACAGCCGCTTCGATTCGCTCTTGCCCAGGAGATGCCTGATAAATGGTATCCCAGGTTGTACCTAGATCATCGGAGCGCAAAATCCCTCGGGAGTTAATCGCCGCAAAAATCTGGCTTAAGTCTTCTGCATGAAACAACTGCTGTATCACTCCTCTCAATCGACCACCAGTAGCTTCTAGGACTACTTGCAGATTTGCACCACCGTCATCACTGCGAAAGACATAGCTATGGCCATCGCGGCGCGCATTGTTGACCGCAATAAAGAGTTGATTTTCATCCGCTGGATTAATAATCATGCGTGTCACTGAGGCAAAGCGAGCATCATCAAGGGTAGCCTGCAAAGGTGCCCAGGTCGACCCTCGATCGGTACTCTTCCAAACTCCAATACCTGCAATGGCTGGCAGCGATAAAAGACCCTCACCCGTACCTGCATAAATGACATCAGGATTCGCAGCGCTTATGGCCAGATCTCCTATGGCAAGTTGCGGCAGACCCTCAGTAAGATGTGTCCAACTTGTACCTCCACCTTCCGTGCGCCAAACACCTCCGCCCACAGATCCGGCATACCAAGTTTGCAAGGTGGCGTCTCCCGGATCAAAAAGCAGCCCGCGTGTCCTTCCCGAAACATTGCCAGGTCCCCGCTCTTCCCAGTCAAGGTCTTCGAGTGCACTGCGCCCATTTTTTTGAGCCTTTTTCCAAGCAATATGCTGATAGTGTCTTGCATATTCAGGTAAATCAGGTCGTGCTGGTTTGCGGAGTTCATCAAACATCTCCAAGAAAAGATCTGGCCTATCTTGTTTAATATATTGGATGTACTTTTTTTGCACCTCGTGATGATCTGACTTTTCTTTTTCTGGCAAGATGCCGATACCAATACCGATCAATACTGCCATCAAGGCCAGAAATGTCCATTTCTTCATGTAGATTATTTTATGCGATACAGGGTTCTTTCACGTGCTTTGGCGGGTTTTCCCGTTGCTGCGATGCCAGGCACTTCGACGACTACAAATGCACCACCTTTCCAAAAGTACTTTGAGCAATTAACCACAACTTCCTCGATTTGCTCAGTGAGATCGGGCAAGGTCAATACCATCACTTGAACATCCGACATGGGGTCTTGGGGATGTCTTTTACTCGAATGACAAACGGCCACCGCTGTTTTTTCATCGTTGTAGTGTAGTTCAAAGTCGGTTGCAAATTTTTCGGTTGCCATGGCATTTAGTTTCTCTGATATTCCTGCACTTTTCTGAGTACGCTGAGGTGTTGTGCAGCTGCACAAGACAAATACTCCCAACATGAATAAAGACATGAGAGAGCTACTGTATAATTTATCCACTGATATCATCACGTACTCAGGTTTAATTAATTAGGGCTTTTGAGATAAAGCATAGAGGGCAAAAGATGCTAGCCAATGTTCTCCCGCATAATCGCCAGACCTGACATTTGTCAGGCTATGCAACAAGTGTTGATCAGCAAGGTTTCGCAGGTGACTGCTATTTTCTACCCTTTTGTCAGCAGCACGATAAAGACACCATGCGCGACTAAAATTTAAGCCATCAAGATGCACCAACTTCCCATCCGTTCGGTCGCTGACTTCTGCAGGCTTTAACACCTCCATATCGACAATGAATTTGTCAAACCATGGGCCAAATTCATCTTCAGGAAGGATGCGAGCCATAATTTCCATTTCCTCCAAACACGGAGATAAAAAATCAAACCCACTGGGTTCCCAACCAAGTGGACAATCGGCGTCCGTGAAATAAAAATCACGTGCTCGTTCTTCAATGAGCAGCATCAATTCCTGATGATTTGTTGCCACCGCATAGTCCCACGCAAAAGAAAGTCCGAAAGCTGTATTGCTATGCTCACCGACACGTATGGGATACAAAAGCTTGGGCAAAAATTCTAAATATTTATCCACCATTAAATCTGCCAGGGGTTGCAAAGCTCGAGCCCAGCGTTTTCCGTCGGGATCATCCCAATCATTTAGTTCTTCTGATAATTTCAATAGCCAAGCCCAACCATAGGTGCGTTCGAAATTTTTATTGTGTTTATCGTCGAAATAATTTATTTCTATTTGAATATTTTCAGTAGTAATATTCTGATTTAATTTTCTGCGCATTTCTGCGGCATTTTCCACATCCGGAAATAACTTCAAGACCTTGATCAAGGACCAATG
>CAJQNM010000761.1 GCA_905479665.1 uncultured Saprospiraceae bacterium | reverse complement strand
TTCTCGGAATTTTCCGCTTTGGATTGGGGTCTGAATCTCTGCATAAAATCCACTTGCATCCTCATTCTTGCTTTTGCAATATCTAGGTTACTGGTCAATGGTAGTGCAAAACAGCGATACAGGATATGGAAAACAGCCTTTGTATCATTACTCCTTTTGCCTTTCCTCGGATTTGTGGCACCAATAACTACGATACCAATCCAGCACTCACAGGCTCAATTCCAGATCAGTACTGAATTGCCAATTCCTTATGAAATGGTTTTGCAAGGCAATCTGTTAAAGCACGAAAGTCAGATATCTGGACCTGCCCCTGTAAAAGAAAAGGCAAGTCCCTATTTTTCGACAGGTGATTTGGGAAGATACCTATTCCTAATATGGATCATTGGTTCTATCTTTTTCCTTTCGATAGTTCTCTCCGAAGTGTACTTTCTAGTGAGAACTATAAATCGGAATAAATTTTTATTGCCCGAACAGTGGTTTTCTCATTTGCGAAGCGCCAAACAACAAATGGGGATTTCCTCTTCTATAGATCTGATTGTATCCAGATATATAAATACACCACTAATTTTCGGGTTATTCAAGAAGAGCTATATTCTTATGCCGAGAGAAGCTCTAGATTGGGATACTCAACAAATAAAGATTGCACTTCTCCATGAGTTAGGGCATCTTTCTCAAAAAGATCTACCAATCAATTTCCTAGTGCAAATGGCAAAAGTCATCTATTGGTGGAATCCTCTGATTTGGAGAGCTCTGGATAGAGTTTATTTAGAGTGCGAAGCGAGCGTTGATCAACTGGTTTTGGAAAGTGGTCTAAGCAGAGTGGATTATGCCCAAAGGTTAAATGAAATCGCCAGAAGTCTCTATACTTCTACTCCCGCTTTTACCAAGGTTGCTTTGCCTGTAGTTAGTGGTCCGCAACTAAAGGTGAGGATTGCCCTAATATTGCGAGAAAAGGGTCCTGCATTGAATGCAAAATCTTTGCGAGCTGCCAACTATTTCTTCTACTTACTGGCTCCTACACTTTTTCTCAATCCGAATTATACGTCTCAATCTGAGGTAGCTAACAAAGAAGCCAACATCATTCGGCAATTGGCCAATTCAAATGATCTCATCAAAATTCGTGCAGCGAAGGCACTGGGAGACCTCAAGGCTCGTGCTGCGTTCTTCCCACTCGTCACTGCCTTGACGGACAATAACCCCACCCTCAGAGCTACCTCGGCTTGGGCACTTGGTCAAATACAGGAAGAAGAAGCCATCTCTGCCCTACTACCACTAATTAATGATCGTGATGATTGCGTTAAAGAATGGGCGCTGCTTTCACTTGGTGAATACGGTTCCAGTCATTCTTTTTATTCCATACTCGCAACACAGCGACATCTGAATCCTGAAGTCCGAAAAGCCACGCTGTGGTCTCTTTACCAGATAGGTTGTCTTCCCTCCTTTCATCATATCAGCCAACACCTCAAGGACAAAGATGAAGAAGTGCGTCTTCTTGCTCAAAAACTTCTAGTTGAATTTCCCAGAATACGTCTGAGAAATTGGCTACTCCAACCAAGAACCAAAGAACAAAATCAGTGGATTTATGAGCACCTTTCTGGAATAAAAAGCCTTGGCACCACAGATTTGTTTGTAGCATGTTTGACTTCGAATGCAGAGGAGCAAGACAACCTGCACCATATTATTCAAGAAACTAGTTCCGTTGAAGTTCTTGATCTAGCGTATGAAATGATTGATAACTGGCGAGATTGAGATCATCTCTTTTCTGACTAAAATAATCCAAATATCAGTGCGAGCATATTCGCACATAAATATTGACTAATGAAAATCTTAGAACCTAACCTGATAGCCCTTTTATTGATTGGTGGTATATTTTTGTGTAAAATCCCAGTTGTAGCACAAAGTATATCATATCCAGAGACTGCAAGCATACCATCATCAGAAATTTATCATGGCATTGAAATTTCCGATCCCTATCAATGGATGGAGGCAGTTGAATCGGAGCCAGTCCAAGCCTGGATGAAGTCACAGGATGAAGTCTTAAGAGATTACATAAATGACGATGAGGCGAATGACTTGATCAGGAGCAGCATGGAGCGTTTTGGGAACACCGGCAAGGGGTATTCTGTTCCGTTGAAGGGGGGTGACTTTTATTTCTATGGTGTCCAAGATCCTGATTTCGATCATACCATAATTCACTACCAAAAAGGATTAAAGGGCCCGGCCAAAGCGTTACTCGATATGAATCAGGAACTGAAGGAGAATGAAACGTTCGGTGGTTTTACGGTTTGCCCCAATGGGCATTTTATGGCAATTTCTATCCGTGTTAACCAAGGGAGCTATGGGAAGATTAAATTATTCAATATTGACCAAAAAAAGTGGTACCCTGAGACTTTAGTGGGGACCACCTCTGCCAACGTTGGATGGACTTATGACAATGGCTTTTACTATATCCAATATGGCGATTCCAAGGCGCTCAATGAGAAGAAAGTGACTCCACATTCCACGATTAAATATCACAAAATAAGATCCTCACAGGATCAAGATCATCTTGTCTTAGAAGCGCCTAAAAACGAAGCGGAAGCTTTGGCACTGTTTTCAATAGCTAGTTCTTCTGATTTCAAGTATTTAGTTGTAAGGACACAACAAGGAAGGAGTGATAAGAATGGACTTCATCTGATAGATGCTAACAACCATTCTAAAATTACACTTGTGGAAGAAATGGAGGACATGTATACTTATATCGGTAGTCGAAACGATCTATTCTATTTCTATACCAATAAAAATGCTCCTAACGGTAAGGTCATAGCAATACACAAAGACGCCCCCGAATCCATCAATTGGAAAACCGTTGTGCAAGAACAAGACGAAGTTCTTGCGGGAGGAAGTACCGCTGGGGGCAACGCAATGAATCTTATTGGGGAGAAATTAACTTTACTCTACCGAAAGGGTACGCAAACCAGAATTCTAGTTTTCGATTTAAACGGCAACGTGCTGCATGACATTCCGCTTGAAACAGGTTGGGTAGGATCTGGCATAGTGGGTAGAGCCAATGGCAATGAAGCCTGGTTTTCTTTGAATACTTTCTTGTCTCCCAATAACGTCTACAGATTGGACCTGGAAACCGGTGGATCTGAGATATTCTTTAATAGAGAATTATCGATTAATCGCGAAGACTATGTTGTGGAAAACACGCACTTTGAAAGTGAGGACGGAACCATGGTCCCGATCTACATTTGCTATAAAAAGGATTTAAAAAAGGATGGAAGCAATCCTGTATTTATGTATGGTTACGGTTTTGGGGGATGGGTAGCTACGCCATGGTACCAACCTCAAATGCTCACGTTTATTGAGATGGGTGGCATATATGTGCTCCCAGGAATCAGAGGTGGAGGAGAATACGGTGATGCGTGGCGGGATGCTGGCATAAATCTTCACCGCCAAAATGCGATTGATGACTACATCAGCGCTGCAGACTTTTTGGTTAAGGAGCAATTGACAATACCGGGTCTGATAGTTGCCAATGGTTGGAGTGCTAGCGGATCACTCGCTGCCGCAGCATCTATGCAGCGACCTGATTTATTCGGAGCCGCATTAATAGGCATTCCATCACTAGATATGCTGAGGTATGAAAAGTTTACGGCATTTAAGGGTTGGACCAGCGGATTTGGATCGGTGGCCAAGAAAGACGAGTTTTTGAACCTCTTCAAATGGTCTCCCTATCACAACATAAAATCCAGTGTGTGTTATCCTCCGATACTGGTCTCTGTAGGCGAAAAAGATCCTACCACTCCACCACAACATGGCTACAAATTTGTGGCAGCTATGCAAGCTCATCAACCATGCGAAAGCCCTGTTTTGCTGAAGGTTATTTGGGGTGGAGGTCATGGCTTTGGGACAACGAGCGAGCAAACCATAAAAACAAAATCGCAAGAACTTGCCTTTTTGGTGAAGGCCCTGAAATTGGATGTGGATAATTTGTTACCCACGGAGAAGAATTAACATTGTCTCATACCCTCCGCACAAATAAATTATCGGACGGCAGCTCCAAACCTTGTCACAAACGCAATATTAAAACTTCGTCCTGCCTCAAAGAATGTATTCTGATTGCCTGGAGCACCTCTTGAAACATGGCTTCGATATGCCTTGTCACCAATATTGGTGATGCTAAATATCAATTTGGCATGAGGCATCGATGTACTTAAGTTGTGCAAATTGAGGCCAGCTTTCAGATTTAAAACCGCATACCCAGGAGTGGAAACTTCATTCGGTGCGATCTTGTCTTGCTCGCTAGCAAATAGAACTTCAGGCTGGACATAAAACTTGTTATTTCTATCTCTATAGTGAATACCCAACCAAGACTGCAAAGCTGGAATCTCAGGTAGTGGATTGTCTGTAATCTTGTTGTTCCCGTTGATTAAGGCACCACTCAGAAATACATACGACAGGGTTCCGATATTAGCCTTTGCATTCCACTCCAACCCAGTAATTGTTGCCTCTCCAATATTTTGAAATTGCACCGAGGGCGCATCAGCAAAAGTCAGGTCCTGGCGGACAAATAGGTTGCTTAAGAAATTTTGAAAAAATGCGGCTTCTAGCGTAAACCCATCGCCTTTATATTGTGCTCCCAGTTCATAAAATACACCTCGTTCTGGGTCGAGGTCCGGATTTGGTACCAAGAACCCTTGCCCTACTGCTGTGAAATGGTATTTAGAAAACAAATCCGTTCCTCTAAATGAGTTGGCTAGGTTAGCCGATATAGAAAAAGCATCTGAGGGGCGATATTTTAGGCCGATGTTTCCTGAGATCGCTAGATCACTATCTGATGTATTGTCGGCATTGTAGATAGATTCAATCGCTGCGATGTCAAATGGGCCGTCTTCAATACGGGTGCTTACATTATCCAACCTGGCAGCCAACAACAAATCCAAATGATCACCGAAGTGCATTTCTTCAATGGCAAATATGCCAAAGCTCTTGCTGTAACTATCGGGTTGAATTTGAGTAAATGGCCGGTTGATCTCATTGACCATTACACCCATGGGATTAAATATTTGAATATTCAAATCACGATGTGTACCGATGCGATGTTCACTCAAATAATCTACGCCAACAGTCAACTTAGCCTTGTTCCTTTGTCTTAGTGTGGCAAAAAATTTACCACCAGCAAAAGGAACATCGACATCAAGCATGGCATGAATTTCTCTGTTTGTATTCTTGGTCATGGGAAAGAAAATATTAGTCACTTGATCAATATGCAATTCCTGTTTTTTAATAAAAACACGAGCTCCAATTGCTTCAATTTTATCAGACACATCTTTTGCATCGTAACTTAGATTCAGGCCACGTTGTATATCTGGGTCAAATCTTCTATTGACCCTGGGTGGGCCTGGCGCTCCCAATCCTCCCGGAAATCCTACATCTTCATTTTTGAAATACTTGCCACTAAGTTCTATGCGCCGATTGGCAGATATTGAATATCCAATATTGAAGTCAATATTATTTGAATTAAACTGACTGTTCTCTATGTCTCCTTCAG
>CAJQNM010000760.1 GCA_905479665.1 uncultured Saprospiraceae bacterium | reverse complement strand
TTTTGCCCGGTAGAAAATAGCAATGCCATCGCCGGTGGCAATGACAGGATTGGTCGAGTTGCGATATATTTGGCCGTTCCCTCCTGTTGCGAGGACCGTGTGGCGAGCAACAATTGTTTCGGTATCCTGGCGCTCCCGATTGAATACGTAGGCTCCGTAGCAAACGATATCTGGAGTACCTCGGGTCACACTGTACCCGAGATGATGCTGTGTGAGCAGATCGACTGCCTGAATAGAAGTTTGAATCTCGATGTTGGGAAAAGCAGCCGCTTTTTCAACCAGACCTCGTTGTATCTCGGCCCCGGTAAGATCTTTGTAGTGTAAGATGCGGTGCGAAGAGTGTCCTCCTTCCATGGCAAGGTCATAGCTCCCCTTGACTTTGTCAAAGCGTGTGCCCCAATCAATGATTTCTCGAACCCGCTGCGGCCCTTCTTCGACGACGATGCGGACAATTTCGGGATTGCATAAGTCATCACCAGCATCCATCGTGTCATCAATGTGTGATTGGTACGAATCGGCATCAAAATCCCAAACCGATGCAATGCCTCCCTGTGCATAGCGTGTATTGGTTTCGGAAACAGTTTCGGATTTGGTGATCACAAGGATACGCAGATCTGTGCGCCGCTGCGCTAGCTTGATTGCAGTGGTCAGGCCTGCGACCCCAGTACCTATGATTAGAATGTCGGTTTGTCTCAAAGTCTCAGTTCTTTCCAAATTTAGAAAAATGCGGTTTAGTCAAGATTTCATTTCTAAATTGCCACCATCTGATGCGCATTCTTGTCAACACACGATTTTTACTGAAGGGCAAACTAGAAGGTTTTGGAATATATACCTATGAAGTGGTCTCCCGATTGGTAAGAAATTATCCGGAGCACGAATTCTTCTTTGCTTTCGACCGTCCGTATGATCCGGATTTTGTCTTTGCCGAAAATGTGCACCCCCTAGTGATCAATCCACCAGCCAGGCATCCTTTACTTTTTTGGTGGTGGTTTGAAGTGGCTATCCCTCGCGCCTATCAGCGGCATAAGTGTGATGCCTTCTTTTCGCCTGACGGATTTACCTCACTTTCGGCAAAAATAGCGCACAATGTCATGACCATTCATGATCTGGCGTACCTGCACTATCCTACTCAGATCAGCTGGATGACGCTTAGGTTCTATCGCGCTTATATGCCAAAATTTATTGCCGCTGCCGACCAGATAGTGACTGTCTCGCTGAGTACACAGCAAGATCTGCTAGAGCACTTTCCCAATGCGCGTGGCAAGACCACCTGGGTCCATAACGGGATCCAGACCACATACAAACCCCTCTCCGACTCAGAAATACTAACCGCCCAGAACAAGTGGAGTGGCGGGCATGCATATTTTATTGTCATCGGGGCTATTCATCCACGCAAGAACATACCCAACACCATTCGGGCCTACGAGCACTTTCGAAAAAATACGGATAGCCAGACAAAGTTGCTTCTTGTCGGACGAGCGGCCTGGCAAACGGATGATGTCAGAACTCAACTGAACCAATCACCATTCCAGAAGGATATGATAAGCACAGGATACATTCCTCACCAGGAATTGGTAACACTATTAGCTGGTGCCCGTGCATTGGTCTATGTTTCCCTCTTGGAGGGGTTTGGCCTTCCCATTGCCGAAGCCATGCAATGCGGAGTGCCCGTCATTACCTCCAATCGGTCATCCATGCAGGAGATCGCTAAGAACTGCGCACTGCTGGTGGATCCAGAAAATGTAGAAGACATTGCACAAGGGATGGGTAAACTCGATGCAGATGCTACGAAACGTGCTCAGCTCATATCAGCTGGTCTGGAGCGAGCAAAAGACTTTGATTGGGACAGCGTAGCTGACCACGTTGCTGCTACTCTGTTTGGTTGATGGCAGTAGTCTTTACCTTGCGTGTACCGAGTAAGATCATCCCTACGAGAGCGACTACGACCAGGACCGTGGAGATGATCTCCGCCTGAGTAAGCTCCATGCCAAGCATTGAGATTTTATCATTGACCCTAATTTTTTCGATCCAAAAGCGTTCAATCCCGCTAAGTAGCAGATAAATGAAAAACAACATTCCAGCCACCTTGACCCGCTTGCGCAAAAGCCAAAGGATGGCAAAAATGACCAAGCCCATCAGGGTCTCATAGACCGGAGTAGGGTACACTGGCTGAGCCAAGCGACGACAATAATTTGCCTCGCATCCTTCTATCATGACTCCTTTTTCCAGTACATTTTGTGGATAATCATAGGCCCACAGCCAATCTGGAAAAATCCAGCCAGCAGGAATGGGATCAATGTTTACGATGCCCCAATCTCCATCACCAGAGAGCTGACAGCCGATTCGCCCCACTGCATAACCCATGATCAAGGCCGGTGCTACGGCATCCATCACGTGAATCGGGCGCATGCCCTTCTTACGTATCCACCAGTAGCAATATGCAAATGCCACAATAAGGCCCCCATATACAGCTAGACCACTTCCAGAAAAGAACTGACCAATGGGATCGCTGAGAAAAGCGCGGACATTTTCAGCGCTTTCGAAAATGGCAAATAGCTTTGCTCCAATGATGCTACTAATTGCCGCCCTCACGGTAATGTCAAATGATCGATCAGAAGGCTTGACCATGACATCATGGACCTGAGGCTTGGGCAGTTGAGCTTTGTAACGGTTGTAATAATAACTGCCGCCAAAAAGAAGGGCAAGGACTAAACCCGCGGGAAGATTGCCATTTGTCGAAGTGAGAAAGGGGAATATATCTGTACCAATCTCACTATGGTTTTGAAACAGGTACACTGCCTTAAACCCAATGATGAAACCCAAAAGCGTATTGATTGCCGTCTCGACTATGCTGGGTGGAAACCCAACCTTGACTTTCTCCATACTTCCCACCAACAAGCCTTGCTTTTCTTTGCGAATCAGTTCTTTACGAAAGAAGTAGTGACTGGACATAAATGCCAGTACAAGCAAAAATCCGAATGTCTTGACTACGGAAGTCCAATTGTCTACAGAGGTACCAAGCAGGTCATGCAGAAGATATGAGAGGTCTGGATACAATCTATTATTTTTTTTTCGCAGCGTAAAAATAGTTTATTCTAAATGGCGCAATCACTGTACATCGATAGAAAGACCTGACGGGTCGACATGAGGACAATCTTCTTGCCCTTGCCCTTTGGCCACCCAAACATCAAGGTACCCCATGAATATGGGGTTTAGAGATCACCATATTCTATAAACCTTTGCGTTAATAAAAAGAGAATTAAAAAAGTGAGTTTTTCTCTTCTGAGAATTCACTCATTGTAATCAAATTTTGTTGTAAGGGTAATAAGCGCCGATTCTGACATGAAATTCGGCGCTTATTTTTTTGCACTACTTTGACACTACGCATGGCGTGCAGCTTGCAAAGGAATTTCCTATCGTATTATCAAACTTGTAGCGACCTTTCAACTAGCTAGTGAGCCAGTTCCTTTTTTTTAGGCTCGACAAGCACGAGTCCATTTTCGTCAAGCGCTTTCAACTGTACGGTAATGCGATCGTTGGTTGCAAAGCCTGCTCGAGGCATGCTTATTTTAATGTAGTTTTCCGTAAATCCTCTCAGGAGATCCTTGTTTGGATCGGCTTCCAAAATAACTTCCCGGATAGTCCCGATCTGCATCTCGGCAAAAGCTCTTTGCTTTTTTACGGAGAGCGTGCGCAACATCTTATTGCGACGGCGTCTTTCCTCGAGTGGAATCTGATCGGGCATTACTGCCGCCGGGGTATCATCTCGCTGCGAATAGGTAAACACGTGCAAGTAACTCACGGGCAGTTCATTCAGAAAACGATAGGTCTCCATAAAGTCCTGCTCGCTCTCTCCGGGAAAACCCACGATCACATCTACTCCGATGCAGGCATCCGGCATCAACTGTCTGATTTGTGCTACCCTGTCCCGATAGAGACTCACTCGATATCGTCGGCGCATTTTGGCGAGCATCTCATCAGATCCAGACTGCAGCGGCATGTGAAAGTGTGGCATGAACCGATTTGACTTTGCCACAAATTCAATAATCTCCTTTGTACAAAGATTTGGTTCGATAGATGAGATGCGAAATCGTGGTATCGATGAGGTGGCATCAATTTGAGAAATGAGCTCTAGGAAAGAACTTTCTTCGAGGAGACCCTTGCCATAGTCTCCAATATTCACCCCGGTCAGCACTACCTCCTGAACTCCTCTCGTTTCGAGATCCCTAATCTGTGTCAAGATGCGAGAAGGAATGCCACTGCGACTCTTACCTCGTGCCAGCGGAATGGTGCAGAAACTGCAATTGTAGTCGCAACCATCCTGGACTTTGAGAAATACCCGCGTGCGATCGCCATATGAAAAAGCTTCCTCAAAGCTGTTTACGGTTTCAATCTCATCGCATTTCACCAGGCCTTTTCCCTTCTGCTGTCCCAGCAGATCGATGTAGTTGATCACATTAAATTTCTCTGCGGCACCCAGCACCAGATCGACGCCTTCGATGGTGGCAATCTCCTGTGGTTTGAGTTGTGCATAGCACCCGATCACCACAATCCTTGCGGAGGGATTGTTGCGTTGGGCTTGTCGTACCGCAGCTCGGCACTTGCGATCGGCAAACTCAGTGACGCTGCAGGTATTGATCACGTAAACGTCGGCATCTTCTGTAAACTCGCGTAGCTGAAATCCACGCTCCACAAACTTGCGGCCGATAGCCGAAGTCTCGGAAAAATTGAGCTTACAACCCAGGGTATGCAAGGCGACTGAAACTGGAGATGCCATGAAAGGTATTTACAGTGCAAAAGTAGGAATACCTTGCGAAGTGATCTCACCTTTTGCATATTGCAGTTTATGACTGTCTCCAATCTCCAACAGCATATTACTCAGCCCGTCACGATTCTGGACGAGCAAAAGTGCCGTCAAAACATCCGGCGTATGAAGAGCCGGGCTGATGAAAATCAAGCCATTCTGAGACCGCATTTCAAAACCCACCAGAGTGCCGAAGTAGGCAAGTGGCTGAGAGAAGCAGGTATACATCAAGGCACTGTTTCTTCCGTCTCCATGGCCAAGTATTTTGTGGAATGTGGTTGGGAAGATCTGACCATCGCTTTTCCGATCAATCCAAGGGAGTGGCCGGAAGTGCAAGATCTCGCCAGTAAGGCCTCCATATGTATCACCATATCATCGCCTCACGTTCTTGATTTTCTAGTGCAAAATCCGCCAAGTCATCCGCTGGGAGTATTCATTAAGATCGATGTAGGTACCCGTCGCACTGGTCTACGCGCCACCGCTGAGAAAGAGATAAAAGAGATCATCACGTCGCTACAAAATATCGAAGGTTATACTTTTCGTGGGTTTCTCTGTCATGCTGGTCATGCGTATCAATGTCGCTCACAGGCGGAGATTCAAAAGGTGCATGACGACGTACGGGCCATGATGCTGGGACTGCGTGAGCGCTTTGCCCAATTTGAACCCTTCGTAATCTCCTCAGGAGATACTCCCACTTGCTCAAACGCGCTCAATTGGGACGGCATTGACGAGATGCGCGCAGGAAATTTTGTCTTCTACGATCTCATGCAGTGGCAAATTGGCGCTTGCAGCCCATCTGACATTGCCGTCTGTCTGGCCTGCCCAGTGGTCGCGCTGCACCCTGAGCGTAACTCTGTGATTGTGTACGGTGGCGGGATCCACCTGTCTAAGGATCGAATCGTGTGGGACAATAAGACGATCTATGGTATGCCAGTGCACTTCGAACAAGGAAGCCTACAGTGGACAATGCCAGATGGAGAGAGCTTTGTGAGCCGTATTTCGCAAGAACATGGCGAGCTGCAAGTCTCTGACGAATTTTTGAAACAAACGAAGGTGGGAGACCTGATCGGTATTTTACCCGTGCACTCTTGCATGACAGCCGATGTAATGAAAAGCTATCTGCTCAGCAGTGGTGACACTATCGAGATGATGCAAAGAGTATGAAAAAGCACTGGTGGAAGGAAGCCATCATCTACCAAATCTATCCTCGTAGTTTTCAGGACAGCAACGGCGATGGAATCGGTGATTTGGGTGGGATCTTGCAACGACTGGACTACATATCAGATTTGGGCACTGATGTCATCTGGCTCAACCCCATTTACGATTCTCCCAATGATGACAATGGGTATGATATCTCTGACTACTACACGGTCCATCCTGAATTTGGAACGATGGCTCAGTTTGATCATCTCCTCGAAGAGCTGCATCGGCGCGACATCCGGCTCCTGATGGACCTGGTGGTGAATCACACCTCTGATGAGCATGCGTGGTTTGTGCAATCCAAACAGCCCGGCACCGATCATCCCTACCACGATTTTTACTTCTGGAAAGAAGGGAAAAACGGGGGCCCTCCCAACAATTGGCAATCCTTTTTTGGTGGTCCCGCCTGGACTTTTGTGCCCGCCAAAAATATGTGGTACCTCCATTTGTTTTCGACTAAGCAACCCGATCTCAATTGGGAAAACCCCCAGGTGAGAGAAGAGGTCAAGAAGGTATTACGGTTTTGGTTGGACAAGGGCATTGATGGTTTTCGCATGGATGTCATCCCTTGCATCTCAAAACACCTGGACTTTGCTGATGCTGACATTTCCAATTTCGGACATGTGATCGAGACCGTTTACTCAAACGGGCCGCGGGTTCATGAATTTTTGCGGGAGTTAAATCGCGATGTTTTGAGCCATTACGATGTCATGACCGTGGGAGAAGGTCCGGGCATCACGATGGATCGGGCAAACCTATACGTGGGGCATGATCGTGGCGAGCTTGATATGATTTTTCATCTCGACCATATGGCTGTCGATCATGGGCCAGGAGGTCGCTTCGATCCACGACCTAAGGATTTACTTGAGTTCAAACAATTGTGGGCCGGTTGGGATCAGGCCATTGGAGATCGGGGCTGGCTGAGTGTATTTCTCGACAATCATGATTTTCCACGCATGGTTTCGAGATTTGCCGACGATAAGAAGCACCGGATTGCATCTGCCAAAATGCTCTCGATGCTGATACTCACCATGCGAGGCACTCCCTGTATTTATTTTGGCTCTGAAATCGGAATGACCAACGTCCAGTTTGATTCGATCGCCGATTACCGCGATGTGGAAACGCTGAATTTTTGGAAAATCATGCAAGCGAAAGGAATGAGTGAGCAAGACTACCTGCAGCTTGTTCAGTCTCAGGGCAGAGATAACGTGCGTACTCCTATGCAATGGGATAGTAGCTCGCACGCCGGCTTTACAGACGGCAATCCCTGGATTCGGGTCAATCCAAACTATGAGCAAATTAACGTGCAGGAGGATCGGGAGGCATCAGATTCTGTTTTGCTTTTTTATCAGCAGATGATCGCCATGCGTAAGCAATATGAGACGCTGGTATACGGAGCCTTTGAGCTCTTAGTAGGTGCTCACTGCGAGTTGTTTATTTATGATCGTATTGATGATCAGCACCATTTCAGAGTCTTGCTCAATTTTTCAAACGGGGCAGTTGACATTCCTGTCGAGCTAGATGGATTTCGATATTTACTGGGAAATCTGCCTGATCCCACTGAGGTTTTGCGACCCTGGGAAGGCCAATTGTGGATCAAATAAATTTTAATTGTTTGCGTAAGGCAAAGAGCTCGTCGCGAAGATGTGCCGCTGTGATAAAATCCAGATCCTTGGCAGCAGCCTTCATCTTACGTTCTGTCTCAGCCACAGCCTTTTCTAGTTGGTCACGAGACATGTATGCCACTACAGGATCTGCCGCTAGATTGGGCTCCTCACTTTCGATATATGCATTTACTTTGGGGCTTCGTCCATCCAAAATGGACTTTACGCCTTTGGCTTTCACGACAGATTTTGGCGTGATGCCATGCTCTTTATTGTAGGCCGTTTGCTTATCACGCCGTCGGTTGGTCTCGTCAATGGTACGCTGCATGCTGTTGGTGATCTTGTCGGCATAAAAAATCACTTTCCCATTCACATTTCGTGCAGCGCGACCAGAAGTCTGAGTCAGTGAGCGCTCATTTCGCAAGAAGCCCTCTTTGTCGGCATCGATGATTGCTACGAGCGAGACCTCCGGTAGATCAAGGCCCTCACGCAGCAGGTTTACACCAATCAAGACATCAAAAACGCCCTCCCTCAATTGTTGCAGAATTTCCACCCGCTCCATGGTCTCAACTTCTGAGTGGATGTAGCGGCATTTGATGTCGATACGAGACAAATATTTTTGCAATTCTTCAGACATGCGTTTGGTCAAGGTGGTGACCAAAACCCGCTCCTCGGCTTCAATGCGCAAGTTGATTTCTTCGAGGAGATCATCGATTTGGTTGATACTGGGTCTCACCTCGATGGGGGGGTCGAGCAAGCCCGTGGGTCGCACCACTTGCTCCACGATCAGCCCACCGGTTTCCTCAAGCTCATAGTCGCCTGGGGTGGCACTGATGTAAATAATTTGATTGGTCAGATTTTGAAATTCTCCGAAATCGAGGGGCCGATTATCCATGGCCGAGGGGAGCCGGAAACCGAAATTGACCAGATTGAGCTTACGTGCGCGATCACCCGCCCACATGCCACGTACTTGTGGTATGGTGACATGACTTTCGTCAATGGCCAAGATGTAGTCATCGGGAAAATAATCAAGCAGACAAAAAGGTCGTGTACCTGGCTCCCGCCCATCGAAAAAACGGGAGTAATTTTCCACGCCATTGCAATAGCCTAATTCACGCATCATTTCTAGGTCGAATGTGACACGCTCTTTGATGCGTTTAGCTTCGAGATAGCGACTTTCGAATTCAAAATATTTTTCCTGTTCAAAGAGCTCGTCCTCTATATCCTTAAATATTTCTTTCATCCGATCGCGCGGGGCCACGTAGAGATTGGCCGGAAAGATTGCAGCATGCTCCAAGGTCTCGATCCGCTTGCCAGACGCAATTTCCAATCGCTCAATGGATTCGATTTCGTCACCAAAGAAAATAATGCGGTAGCCAAATTCCACATAGGGAAGATTGATATCTACCGTATCTCCTTTCACACGAAAAGATCCTCGTTCGAATTTGATCTCCGATCGATTGTAAAGTATCTCCACCAACCGGTGCAAAAAAGCATTGCGCGCGATCACATCACCTTTCTGCAAGCGGATAATGCCATTCTTGTAGTCTTCGGGATTTCCCATGCCATAGATGCAAGACACCGATGCGACGATGATGATGTCTCGGCGCCCAGAAAGCAGGGATGACGTGGCTCGGAGACGAAGCTTGTCCACCTCTTCATTTATCGAAAGGTCTTTTTCGATGTAGGTGTCGGACACGGAGAGATAAGCCTCGGGTTGATAGTAATCGTAGTAGGAGACAAAATACTCGACGGCATTGTCTGGAAAGAACTCTTTAAACTCGCTGTATAGTTGAGCTGTGAGTGTTTTGTTGTGCGTGAGGACCAGCGTGGGTCGGTTTACCTTGGCAATCACATTTGCCAGGGTAAATGTCTTTCCTGAACCCGTTACTCCCAAGAGCACCTGGGAAGGCTCATTGGCCTCAAGCCCCTTTACCAATTGCTCAATGGCCTCCGGTTGGTCACCGGTGGGTTTGAAAGGAGAAATTAATTCGAACGGCATAAGAGAGCAATAATAAAGAAATCGGCTAGGTTTGCGTCCCCTTCGAAAACTCGCCAAATCAAAAATAGACCGATTTTGTGAAAATGGCACTTTCCGGAGGGGACGCAAGATTGGATTTGCATTATTTAGTAATCTGAAAATGAACACACTTCATCATAAAATTTTAGGATCCGGCCCACCGGTGGTCATCCTCCATGGCCTTTTCGGCATGCTTGACAATTGGTTATCGTTTGCCAAAGCCTGGCAAGATCACTATACCATGATCCTAGTCGACCAGCGCAATCATGGGCGATCCTTTCATGCCGATCAGATGGATTACGCACTGATGGCCCAAGACTTGCATCATTTGCTTGTCCAACTCGGTCAGGAAGAAGTCATGGTAGTGGGACATTCGATGGGGGGCAAGACGGCCATG
>CAJQNM010000759.1 GCA_905479665.1 uncultured Saprospiraceae bacterium | reverse complement strand
AATCTGTGGTGTCTGGATAATATCCCTCGCGCTCGACAATGACTAGGTATGCTTTGTCCTCGCCCAAGGCAAAATCAAACTCGTGACCTTCGTCATTTTTCTGCATATCGGGCAGACCAAGATCTTCCGCTATTTTCTGGTACAGCTTAATCGTTGCACCAGGTAAGGGTATTTCTTCCTCGGCTTCTTCAAAGACGCTAGCCAGCAGTTTTATGATTATTTCCTTCTTCGCGAATGTGAAAATATCATTGCAACACGTTTTGCTCTGTACGGACCGAGTGCCGTCTCGATTGGACACCAGAAATCCTGTTTCATCACTGCCCAAAGAAAAGTACAAATCATCTACAGCAGAATTAAAACCCTTCCCCATGTTTTCTACGGGCAGCAATTTCTCGCCATCCCATTCTGATTTAAAAATGTCAAACCCACCCAGATTGGGATGTCCATCAGAGCTAAAGTAGAGATATCCTTCTTCAAAAAATGGTGTGACATCATCACCCCGGCTATTGATTGTATCACCCAGATTTATCGGTATCCCAAAACTACCATCTCGATTTATGGGAGTGTAGTGCAGGTCCAGGCCTCCAGAGCCTCCTGGTCGCTCGGAGGCAAACACGAGTACATCTGTCCCAAACAGTCTTGCCTCAACAGGATGAAAATTGAGGAAATCGCCATTTACTTCAGACATGGTCTGGGGTGCTCCCCAGCTGCCTCCTCGTTTATCGCAGTAGTATAATTGTGACAATGTCACGTCGCCGCCTTTGATGATAGATCGGGTGAGGTACATGCGCGATCCATCGCGGGCAAATGAAACATGACTGTTATGAAAGCCCGGACGATTCACCCGATCATCAATGGATTTTCCCTTTTGCCAGGTCCCTTTGTCGTTCTGTTTGGACTTAAATATCTTGGAGTGGTAGTCCTCTGTTTTTCCCTTAACGGTAATGATTTCATCTTCTTCAAATGAAACAAAATTTAGCTCGCCATCCGGATCGATGGCGGGTGAAGATTCGGTGTAGCGGCCATTTATTCTATTGCCCGCATTGTCGACGACCAGATCATAGGGAGATTTGAGGGTCTGAGCCAGCTCAATGCCTTGCAACTCGACATCAAGCAAAGTGGCTAGGCTGTCTCCGATCGCATTGCGATTCACCTGAGCAAATGCCTCGCTGGCCTCTTCATACTTACCGTTCATTTTCAGAACACGACCATAGTTATAAGGGGCCAGTGGAAAAAACTTTTCCTCATCTTTTTGCACCACTCGGTCGTACCAGCGTTCTGCACGTTTGTAGTCGCGCATTTTGAAGTAGCAATACCCTAGTTTGTCAGCGAGTGCCACCTCACGCGTCTCTTTGTAGCACTGCTCATACCATTCAGCAGCGTTGTAGTAGTCGAGTCGAGCAAGTGCCGTATCTGCTCCTTCCAACTTAAATTCATAGGGAATTTCAGTGAGGGGCTGTGCAGCTACAAGTAGACTAAACAGAACAAAAATGAAAATGCTAACCGATTTTATCACAGTGTAAGAGATTTAAAATCGAGGACAAAAAATAACGGGGTCGATCTTGGGTCGTTTAAAGATCTTACCGATGTAAGAAACAGCAAACTCGATGCCACTGTTGGGAGTTGTGAGACTAGACAAGTTGAGATCGTAGGCAAATCCAACACGTACACTTTTATGCTCCAGACCCAGCAAAACGGCAGCAGCATCACCGAGACGATATCCGACTCCTACCCGAGCCAGTGTCTCATCGGTCACTCGATAGCCTATCCGACCTTGTACCGCGATCTCACTGGCACTGCCTAGAAACTGTGCCATACCCGCCACGTCAAAGAGTATTTGATCGGTAAAATCCATCCCATATTCGCCATGGCCAATAATCCACAGATCTTGATTTGCACCACCTCGGCCTCCACCGCTACTCGGTGACAGTGAGACTCGCTTGGCACCAATATGATTCACACTCACTCCCATCCGGTAGTAATTTCCACCTGCCTCGGCCTTTCCGCTGAGCGCGATTCCGCCAGAGATATCCAGGAACGTCTTGGGCTTATCCATTTCGTTGAATCTGGGTCCGCCACCACCGCCCAGCAGAGTGGATTCATAAATGAAATCGTCTGCTGCCTGTACTCCTACGGTTCCTACTTTGAAACCTGCTGAGAGCACATTGGTTTGCTTTTTATTTAGGGCCAGGTGGTATGCGACTGTCGCCAAAAACCCAGTACGTTTGATTGATCCAGGTTTCCCATTTGCATCATCGCCAAGCGGGGCCGAGACCTGTGCCTTGTCAGAGACAAATACACCTCCCACTCCTATCCAATCTTGCTTGCGAGCCCCTTGAGTGATCGGTGAATCAATGTAAAAAGAAGGGGTCGTAAAGCTAGACCATTGGCTGCGATACAAACCACCCAAGCGATAGGAGCCTGAAAAGGCGCCTGCCAATGCTGGATTGAGCGTAAGGGGAGCCATTCTAAACTGGGTGAAGTGCACATCTTGTGCAGTGGTTGCCACTGCACCCAAGCCCAAAAAAAGAATGAGGATATGCCGCAACGTATTCGTCATCTATTGTGATTGATTAGAGGTTTTGGACCAGGCCAAAAATACCTTTTTTATTATTAAGAACGTGGTGATAAGTAGATATTGCGGAGCAACTTGTAGAATGAGAGCTAAAGGTATTCAGGTCCTGTGCGGAAAGGCTAACGCTTGTCATGCATGGATGCGAATGATTTGCCTAGCTGGTATCTTGATATTCTGCAGCCAAATTGCACTTTCTGCGCAGCGATCAAAACGCTCTGTTCCGTATAGAGATTCATTCAATAAGAAGAAATTTTGGAGCCTAGCGGCATTGGGTAGCGGTATTTATGGTGCCGCCACAATTGGCCTCAATGCTGCATGGTATCAGGAGACAGGCCGATCATCTTTCCATTTTTTCAATGATTGGGGCGAGTGGCGTAAGATGGACAAACTGGGTCACTCGTACACAGCCTATTTCGAAGCTGAGTTGTGTTTTAAAGGAGCACGCTGGGCGAAAATGCCAAATAAAGGGGCCACCTGGACAGGTGTGGCAGCTGCGTTTGTGATGCAGACCACGGTCGAGATGCGTGACGCTTACTCTACCCGCTGGGGGTTTTCACCTTGGGATATGGGATTTAATCTGGCTGGAATAGGCATTTTTGCTTTCCAGCAATTGCACTGGAAAGAGCAGCGTATGCGCCTCAAGTTGAGTTCCAGCCTGGATTCATATCCTACCACGGCGATCAGATCGGCAAATGGCTTGGTAGACTCCCGGCTGGTCGACCGCTCCAATGAACTATTTGGCACCGCCATCTCTGAAAGATTGCTCAAAGACTACAATGCCCAGACCGTGTGGCTATCCGTAAATCCAAAATCCTTTTTTCCCACCTCACGCATACCCCCCTGGCTCAATCTGGCCGTAGGATACAGTGCCGAAAACCTGTATGGAGGGTTTTCCAATACCTGGACAGAACTGGGGCAGTTCTTCAAATTGTCTGAGGATAAGTATCCGCGCTATTCGCAGTGGCTGCTCTCTCCAGACATTGATCTGAGTCGGATCCCGACTCGCAGCAAGGTCCTCAAGACCGCCCTAACCATCTTAAATATCTTCAAGATTCCGGCGCCCGCTTTCGAATACTCACGCGCAAAACTGTCGTGGCGATGGCTTTATTTGTAACTCGAACGGTCTTTGCTGGAACTTATGAGGACCTCCTTGACAAAATCTTCGGGTATGTTGATGTAACGTGGTATTGGCTGCATGATAGACTAGGGTAGGCGCCATAAAGACTGTTGTAAAACTTTTTCTAATTTTATTCTGACTCAATTTGGACTAAAATGAACGAACCAATCAAGAAAATCTGGACAGTTCCCATGCTCATCAAATCAATCGATCTCCGATGAATGAAATAATCAAAAAGATTTGGCAACCGCCGAGAATCTTGGCCCTTAAAACTGAGGTAAATAGTGGACCAGATTCAAAAGGCAACGAAAAAACGTATTACTATGAGAACGCATGTCAAACTTTGACCGTAGATAAAGGACCTTTAATTGCTTGCTCCTCAGGCGCTGAGATCATTGGGTGCGGAGCGTGCTCTTAAATGGCAACGCTTTATCCCTTACTGACTCTGGTAGTGGTTCAAAGGGTTCAAAGGGTTCAAAGGGTTCAAAGGGAAGAACGAATTTTGGATTGCTCCATCAGCAACATTTTATATTGGGGGCAGCTCCCGCAGTGCCTTGCTCGCCTTGAGCTTAAGGGCCTCGTTCACAAAGATCTTCAGCATCGCGGTTTTAAATACCTTTAAGTCACTCCTATGGATAGTGCTAGGCACCAGGGGTAGCTTTGTGAATGAAGGAACATCGATTGCTTGCAGTCCAATGGGGAAGAACGAATTTTGAATCAA
>CAJQNM010000758.1 GCA_905479665.1 uncultured Saprospiraceae bacterium | reverse complement strand
TGGTCTTTACAAGAGATTGCAGCTTTGAAATTTTTTGGAGTTATAGGAGCTGTACCATCAGGGTCTGGAGATACAGTACTCATTGCATTAGCAAGTATTATTTTTAGTTCATCCTCGAATCTTTGATCGCTGATGTTGTTGTCTTTATTTATATCATCCGTACTTGAGAGATAGTTTGCCAACAATTTGTTGAACTTGACTTCATCCGTGACATCGGATTGATCTCTCTGGTCTTTCCCACTCACAGTTTCAAGCTGTGGTATTAGTGGTGGAGCTGGAGCTTCATTCTCAGAGCTCTTAGGTTGAGATTCGCTACTGGAGTCCATTGCACTACTGGCATCAGTTGTCATTTCCGATGGGGTTCGTGAATTTCTTCCCAGCTCTTGGTGCTTTGAGCTATTTATACTTTCCAAGCGACTAGGCTGATATATTGACTTGCCAATTTTTGGCTTTTGCATAGTAGAGAAATCGTGATTCGATCGTACTTCCGCTGTTTCTCTACGGGGTACAAATTGATCGAGTGGTGGATTCACCACTTCTATACCATGTATAAGGATGGCATGGACACTTGAGTTGTCTTTCGCCTTGCTTCGAGTGATGATCTGATCCCTTTTATTTGAAAACTTTACCCCTTTTTTTATACGGATAGGGGGCTCACTCTCGTCACGAGTGCGTTTCAAAGGGGTTTCAGGTTCATCAAAAGGAGTTTGCTCAAAGATTTTATCATATTCTTCGATTGATAGTCCTTTGTAATCTTCTGATTTTGATCTTAGATTTTGCAAGAGAGGGAGTTCATTGAACTTGGCATTACCGCTCACTACATATCCACCAGATTCATTTATGAATCGATAGGATACAGTTGGGCCAATTGTTGAGTACCCAACAAAGGTGCAGTTTTCTGCTCTTTCGTTCAATTTTCCTTTAATAAGGGGTGATGGGATTTTCACCATTGCTTTTGAGCCAAACACTCTTAGGTGCTTTATTGAAGGTAGTCTCCCTTCTAGCATCTGGAAGGGTGTAGACCAGCCAGGGTTATTTCTATGTGGCTGGCGGTTTTGGATGTAGTTTGCAGTAGCAACTGCATCCTCCCAGAGTGACTTTGAGCTATTAGCTGTGAACATCTGGCTTCTAGCAGATTCCGCAAGGGTGCGGTTCTTTCTCTCAGCCACATTGTTTTCCCAAGAGGAGTATGTGTTCACTGGTTGATCGATGATTCCTTTCTCCTTGAAGAAGGTTTGGAGTTTTAAACTCATCATCTCCTTGGCTTGATCGTGTCTCACGATCTTTAGATTTCTACCATATCGGTTGAAGATTTTCTCATTGAATGAGACAAGGACATCATAGAATTCACTCTTGTGGCGAAGAAAGAAGAGAGTACAATAGTTTGTAGTGTCACATATCATGGTCATAAAATAGAGGTTTCCTCTTTTTGATTTGACTTGTAGTGGTCCCATTAGGTCCGTGTGAAATTTCTCTCCATTTTCATATTTTCTATCTCTTGTTCCACGACTGCCATGTGAGTCGTGGGCCTTGCCCTTTTGGCAATCTTGACAGAATGGGTCAATTAACACTGTTTTAAAGTTGATGGGTAGATGCATGTCTGTGACAAGGTTTTTCTCTACTGCTTTTTCGATGTAACCATACGAGAGATGGCCCATTCTTAAGTGAATAAGATCCAGAGCCTCTTGATCTTTGAGTTTAGCAAGCAATAGCTGCTCTTCTACAAGTTTCGCAGGGGCTCCTTCTTGATACGTTAAAGTTTTAACATCAAGGTGGAATTGATTATCATGTCTCATTATTGCTTCTAGTTTAAAGGATGGGTCCCTTTTATTCAATATTGTGGCTGTTTCGTCATCAAAAATAATTTTAAATCCCTTTTTAAGTAAGACACTAACCGATATTAAGTTGTGTTTGAGACCAGGGACGAAAGTGACATCACCCATGAGGAATCGAGAGCCATTGGCTTCAAGGAGTAGACTCCCACCTATTTTGCAGGTGATTTCACTTCCATCTGCTACTTCAACAGTCTTGTTGATTGAGGTAAATTTTCCCGTTGATTTTTCAGGGTGTAATAGGTTCTTATTACATATTAGATGAGCTGTGCATCCTGAATCTAGCTTCAAAGAGTATGAAGAATAATAATTATGAGATTGTGTATTGCTAACAATGTCCATTGGACTTGTAATTGCTAGAGCCTTGACTCGCGTCTCTGCTTCTTCTATCTCAGATATCTCGGCCAGACATTCGGCCTTGATGGTCTCATATTCATCATATTTTTCCTTTTCCCAACGCTGCATTCGTGGGGGAGATCGCTCTGCTCTAGCAGGGAGGTCCGTGGAGATAGAGAGAGCTCTATATCTTCTTCCAGCGCTTGGTCCAATACTTGGCGCAACGTTTGCAGCACAAGCATAGACGGGGGCGGACAAAGGAGGGGTTGAAGGCGTTGCTTCCTCCTCTGTGACCTCGGCAAGATTTGCCTTGAATCTCTTTGCAGGTTTCCATTCTGAGCCTTTGCAGGATTCAAACGTGTGACGCACATCGTTCTTCTTGCATTTGGTGCAGTGATCTCTTTTCAAACCATAGTTCGAGTCCGCAGGTCTAGAACGCTTTAGCGTCTTCGACGTCGGCTTGAATTTCGCTGCCATGGCATCGATCTTCTTTCGTAACAGGGCAATGTCCTGAGAACGGGTGGTCGGCGTGCCAACGAGGTTCGCCTTGCCCTTGACTCTTGAGGATTGGGGAAGGATCGTCAACAGGTCTTTCTCGAGTCCGATCACGGTCGACGCTGAGGGGGTGGACAAGAGGATTTGGAGGTTCTCGTCGATT
>CAJQNM010000757.1 GCA_905479665.1 uncultured Saprospiraceae bacterium | reverse complement strand
CGATCATCAGTTCGGGTTTGTGGTTTGGGTCTCTAAAAACCCGTTCTCGGTGATCTCGTGCATAGCGACCTTCTTGTTCTTCCTTGGCAAATCCCGCTCTGGCTTGTTCCAGAGATGGATGCATTTGGATCGAGAGCATGTCCTTTACGTCAAGGATTTTAAATAGAAAGGGAAGATCTTCACCTCCCAGCCAATATTCCGCCATTGGCTCGCCATCCTTATTTTCGGTGTCGAGCAATTTTGCAAGGTAGGACTGCCCTCCCCAGGCATAGTTTTTAATAACTCCGTCGATGTGGTGCACAGTTTAATTTATTTAGCGCGATAACGATTGATCAGATTGGCGGTAGAAGAGTCATGATTTCCGGGCACCTCACCACTCAGTTCAGGAAGGATTTTTTTGGCCAGCACTTTCCCTAATTCCACTCCAAATTGATCGAAAGAATAAATGTTCCAAATAATACCCTGCGTAAATATTTTATGCTCATAAAGTGCAATCAGCATCCCCAAACTTCGAGGATCAAGTTTGCGAAGCATCAAGGTATTGCTGGGCCGATTTCCTTCGAATACTTTGAAGGGCGCGATGGTTTCATCTACTTGATCTTCCATTTCATTGTGTACTTCGGCAAGGCTGCGTCCTTTCATCAAGGCCTCGGTTTGCGCTATGCAATTGGCAACCAATATATCGTGATGTTCTTGCAACTCATGCAACGGCTCAGTAGAGAATAGGAAGTCGCACGGAATGATCTCGGTGCCCTGGTGGAGCAATTGAAAAAAAGAGTGCTGGCTATTCGTTCCAGCACCACCCCAAAGAATCGCCCCGGTTTGATAGGATACGGGCACACCATCACGATCTACACATTTTCCGTTGCTCTCCATAGACGCCTGTTGAAGATAGGCGGGAAAATGCTGCAGGTGTTGATCGTAGGGCAAGAGTGCTTCAGTCTGCGCACCAAAAAAATTGCCATACCAGATGCCAAGAAGGGCCAAGATAACTGGCATGTTCTTTTCCAGAGGGGCTTCCTCAAAATGCCGATCCATGACCTCCATGCCTTCGAGCAGCGCCCTGAAGTGCTGCGAACCTACGCCCAGCATAATGCTTAACCCGATGGCGGAAGACAAGGAGTAGCGACCTCCTACCCAATCCCAAAATTGAAACATATTGCTGGTGTCGATTCCAAACTCCGCGACCAATTTGCCATTGGTCGATACTGCCACAAAGTGCTTTGCTACATCGTTCTTTTGACCAGATTCGAGAAACCATTTACGAGCGGAGCGCGCATTGGTCATCGTTTCGATGGTCGTAAATGTTTTTGAGGCAATCACAAACAAAGTAGTCTCTGGATCAAGTCGTGCCAATGTATCGACCAGATGAGAACCATCGATGTTGGATACGAAGTGCACTTGGAGATCCGCTATATGGTACGGTCTAAGTCCCTCATAGACCATCATGGGTCCCAGATCCGAGCCGCCGATTCCAATATTGACGACATCTGTTATTTTCTTTCCGGTATAGCCCAGCTTGCTTCCGGTATGAATCTGCTCGACAAAAGCTGACATCTTGTCAAGCTCTTGATGGATAGAGGGCAGTACATTTTTACCATCGACCGTGATCTCAGATTTCTGCTGGGTGCGCAGCGCGGTATGCAACACTGCTCGGCCTTCGGTATGATTTATTTCTTTTCCGGCAAACATGGCCTGGCGGTTTTCTTCCAGATTGCATTCCTCAGCAAGGTCGAGGAGCAATTGCAGCGTTTCATCCGTAAGATGATTCTTAGAAAAATCGAGCAATATATCATCCACCTCTAGTGCATAGCGATGACATCTTTCCGGATCCTCCTGAAATCGTTTGAGGAGTGTTTTTTGAGTGATGACTTGGTAGTGGTCAAGTAGTTTTTGCCAGGTTTTTGTGCTCGTCGGATCTTTAGAGGTCAGTGCCATAAGTTGATTGTCAGTTTGAATGGGGACAAATGTAAATAAAGGTTGTAGCTTCAAGAGGCAGTATATTGCAGTCGTATGACCATTCAACAAGATCACGGAAAGCAAGGTGAGTGCTTGGCCAGAAGATTTCTGGAGTCAAAAGGGTACGAGATTTTGCATCAGAACTGGCAGGCGGGGAGCGCCGAGATTGATCTAATTGCCAAGTATCAAAATCAAATCATCTTTATTGAAGTGAAGGCTCGAGCGTACACCTATTTCGGCCAGCCGGAAGAATTTGTGACCAAGCGCAAGGAACATCTCATGATTGATGCCGCGCACCGATACATTGACATGCATGACTACGAGGGCGAAATCCGCTTTGACATCATCGGAATCATCTTAGCAAAAAAGGGTCAACAAGAAAAAATCAAACATTTTGAGGATGCCTTTTTTCCTGGCCTGGCCTGAGAGGGCACCTAAGGTATGCTTGGCTAACTCCCGTATCCTCCGGTAAAACCGAGTATTTTTGAAGTATTAATAGATAAAGCTAGCCATGATACGAAGTCTGATTTCATCGATTATTCTCTCCGTTTTCTTTTGGGTCCAGATTTCTGCTCAACAGATAGAACGAGTCGAACCTCCTTTTTGGTGGGTGGATATGGTAGACACAGATCTGCAATTGATGATCTACGGAGAGCAGATTGCCAATTTACAGCCCTATGTTGCGGAGGGTGGTCCTCAGATCAAAGCAACCCACCAGCTGGAAAGCGACAACTACCTTTTTGTTGATCTTGATTTGTCATCGGCCTCTGTGGGATCTTTTGAAATCGAGTTTAGAAATGGCGAAGAAACACAATTGACCTATGCCTACCAGTTGTTGGCTCGCGATGCTGGGTCTGCACAACGTAAAGGATTTGATCAGTCTGATGTGATGTATCTCATCACTCCCGATCGATTTGTGAATGGGGATGCAAGCAATGATGTAGTCACTGACTTGCAGGAAGGGCTTAATCGCAGCGCCGAATATGGGCGGCATGGCGGTGACATCAAGGGTTTGATCAACTCAGTAGACTACATCAAAGACATGGGCTTTACGGCGATCTGGCTCAATCCACTTTTGGAAAATGATCAACCCAAATGGTCGTACCACGGGTATGCCACGACGGACTACTATCAGGTAGATGCACGATTTGGAACCAACGAAGAGTATCAGGAGCTAAGTAAAATGGCAGCAGATCAGGGCATCAAAATGATTATGGATATTATCGTAAACCACTGCGGGTCAGAGCACTGGTGGATGGAAGATCCCCCCTCGGATGATTGGATCAATCACTACGGCGAGCCTTATCAGCAGACCAATCATCGTAAAATTACGCTGCTTGATCCTTATGTCTCGCAAGTAGATCGCAGTGAGATGGTAGAAGGTTGGTTCGTGCCTGCCATGCCTGATCTAAATCAGCGTAATCCGTACATGTCTACCTATCTGATTCAGAATAGCATCTGGTGGATTGAGTATGCGGGACTGGCGGGCATACGCCAGGATACGTACTCCTATCCTTTTCGAGAGTTCATGACGGACTGGACGTGCGCCATCATGACGGAATATCCGGATTTCAATATTGTTGGGGAAGAGTGGGTGGAAGATGCAGCGATCATCTCCTATTGGCAGCAAGGGAAACTCAATCACGATGGCTACACCTCATGCTTGCGCAGTCTGATGGATTTTCCGATGACCATGAATTTGCACAGTGCCCTTAGAGATGAGGAGGGCTGGGGAAGCGGGCTGGTCAAACTTTATGAAGGCCTA
>CAJQNM010000756.1 GCA_905479665.1 uncultured Saprospiraceae bacterium | reverse complement strand
CCATCATTCCTGCAGACAAACTATTTGTCCAGAGTCTGCTCAGATTGACCTCAGGCCGGTCTCCACCAATTACCTCAGGTATAATTTGGGGACCATGAATATACTTTATCACACTAGTGGCCTGGCTGTGCTATTCTCAAGCTCACCGAATCTACTCGATTTCCTCAGTTCCATGGAAGCAATTACCCCATATCTTGCCTCTTCTCTGTTGCAGGGTACCATTCCACTGTCTGGTATCAGAATCTCAAACTCAAATTCTCTATCTTATTGTCACAAAGAGGGTACTGCGTTTCCCTAAGGGAGGATTCGTTCAACTAAAATGTCTACGTCTGAGACGTTGCTGATTGAAACCCTTGAGCTTTTGGGACGTAGACATTCCTTTGTGTTGTGCGTCATAAGAAAAAGGACCAAATTTCATGAACCAAGAAATAAAGCAGACTTTTCTTGTTCTTGTGTTAGTTCAAGGACTGCATTCTATAGAAGAATATGTCGGCAAACTATGGGAAAGTTTCCCCCCTGCAAGAGTTTTATGTAATCTGGTATCTGACAATCTTGTTACTGGTTTTTTAGTCATTAATATAGGGTTTTTTGTATTTGGATTGTGGTGTTTCTTTTTCCCGATAAGAAAAAATGCTAATTATGCTCAATTCTTAATTGGATTCTGGATTTTTATTGAACTAATCAATGGCATTGGACATCCAATTTGGACAATAATGCAAAAGGCATATACTCCAGGGATGTTGACAGCCCCAGTACTCTTTGTGATAGCTATAATCTTATTGAATATACGACAAAATAAAGAACGAACAAAATCAAAATATAAATAATGTCATTATTCATACGGAATCTATTTTTCGCAATATTACAACCGGGATTAGTGGCAGGGTTGATACCTTTATGGATTGCAAGTGTAAGGGTAAATGACATACTTCATGGAGATTGGCAATTGCATCATTTTTTCGGGACAATTTTATTTTTGATTGGCTTTTTAATTATGCTTTGGTGCATCATAAGTTTTGCTGTCAAAGGACGAGGGACGCTTTCTCCTGTAGACCCAACAAAAAAGTTGGTAATATCAGGACTATATTATTTTTCCAGAAATCCAATGTATGTTGGTGTGATACTTATCCTAATCGGTGAAGCTATTTTTTTTCAATCAAATAACTTGTGGGGCTATCTATTATTTGTATTTGTGTTATTTCATGTTTTTGTGATTTACGTAGAAGAACCTCGGTTAAAAAAAGATTTTGGGGAAGAATATGATATGTACTGCCAAAACGTAAGACGGTGGATTTAATAACCTTTACCGTACAGCGTTGAACAAACCCTCTTGATTTTCACCTTTTAATCCCCAGATTTTCACTCCTCTGGATTGATTTTTGATCTTGCTTTTTGCATAACAAACTAACAAACACTAATTAATTATGCCAGATTTATCCAACCGCATGAGTGACTATGAGACTCATCTCCTGCTCAAGAATTTCAGTAAGCTAACGGTCCTAGTACCTGCGAACCGTCGGAGGAGATGCACAGCACCTCACCAGCAATGGCTGATCGTTTAGGAATCAGCACCCGGAGAATACTTCAGGGAAGTGGCTCTACTTGATTGGAGCATAAAGAAAGTGCCCAAAATAAGCTATCGAGCCAAATCGAGCCAGTAATTCAACAGCCTTCTAGGCCACGTAGGGAACGGGTTCCGCTAGAAGTATTGTCGAAGCAAGATGTGATGTAGGATCATTGAGCACGCGGGGATTAAGTTTAGTGGCCAGAGCGTCCGTCAAAAAGAAACTGGTATCAAACTCTCATTTGATACCAGTTATATGGCTTGACTTGGTAGATCTACCCTACTTATTAGAAGCAGTGATCTTACCTATCGGCTCCACCAAAATTTCACGAGAAGCAATATCCAATCCAGATTCAGCATCAGAAGTTGAAGCCTCTGGATTCACCCCAGGTGTACCTTTGGGGAGATCGTATTGCTCACCAACACTGGCTGCACCGTAACCCAGGTCTTCCATTGATCCGGCTGTTATCCTGCTCAAAGGATTTTCTCCCAAATTCAGAAACCCAGTCATTAACTCATTGCCAAGAACTGATTCCCTCCAATGTCCGAAACGTGTTCCGGGCCCCCCTATATTCTCGATTGGTAGTTTATCTACACCACCTTCGGCATTCCAGAATACATTGGCCTTGTGACCTGAAAAATAAGGCTCTTCAAAGCTTCCTTGCAAGAGGTTTCGCACGATACCTAAATCAGGTCTGTTGACATTCCAAAGGGTTCCCACACCCAACACATGACCCATTTCGTGCACTATTACTTCTTCGAATAGGCCTATCTGATCCAAAAAATCCAGATCGTCTACATCAAAGATCATGACTCCACTTATGGTTAAGAAATCACTGGTGCGGACAAATGCAGGTCCTGCACCACCAAGAATCATACCTGGTCCATCGATTGGCTGTAAAACCACTTCAATAATGACATCATCTACCACGTCGCCATCGGCCACAACCGGTGGCAATCCAGTGAAGCCAGATGGAATTGGACCAGCAACAGAAGGCACATCCTTGATAATAATGCGTTCCCAGCGAGCAGCCGCCTCTTCAAAGACGGCGACCTGATCATCCGTGGGTGGAAGCAAAAACTTTAGTTCGATATTGAATCTGCCGCGATCATTGCCAGCTGCATCAGTTGTACGGGCTGTTGACTTTTCGAATTCGCCTATGTCTCTCTCCAAGCTAATCAGTTCTCCCTCATTTTCAACGAGCGTAAATGACTGCTTTTGCTCAAGAATACCATCAGCGGACTGCGAATCTAGTAGCTCGTCTCCACATGATGATAAAACCAAAGCCACTAAGATAAATCCATAGGTGGCCTTCCTCTTAATTGTCCTGTGGCCAGCACAAATTATTGTGTTAATAGTAGATTTTTTCATAAAGAAATTTAAAATTTAATAAATATTAAACAGCACCCAATAACCAAAGTGCAACGCAAAATAGGTAATACCTTTTAAAACAACCGGTGCAATACCAAGACTTCGAGGTGCCAAAGTGGTATTCGGATGAAATATCATATTGTTTCTATCAGCATACATATCTATTTCATTATATGACTAATGATTGTGCTTCGAAGAGGATAAAGCATCGCGGCTACGATGCCAACTTTCATTTTTTTTATGCTTTATCTTCTGAATGTAGCCTTTGATCAATCCATAAAACCAAGGCATGCCATATCCGCACCGATGCAGATGTTCGGCACCAAATCGGTAAACGAAGCCATTGTGTTGTTGTTTAACAAACAACCAGCGGGTAGTCAGTTGGAGATGGCAAAATACACTGAATTATCCTAAATTTCAGCTAGGAGGCTGTTGAATTACTGGCTCGATTTGGCTCGCTAGCTTATTTTGGTTGCTGACGAGCCAAAAAACGCAGACATAGCCGAGCTATATCGAGTATTTTTGGTGAAGTATGCGGGCAAAAGAAGCCGCGAACGAATCAGAG
>CAJQNM010000755.1 GCA_905479665.1 uncultured Saprospiraceae bacterium | reverse complement strand
GAATACAATCCAAGATCGCATTCCGGTCAATGTAACGGATGGTGTCCTATCGAAAGATGAACTCGCTACCCTTGATGTGCTCTACAGCAACATGTATGATCGCCCGATCTACTTTTCAGTGACCACGCGTGACGACAAATTGCAAGGATTGAATGATTTCATGCAGCTTGAGGGATTGGGTCTGCGATTTATTCCCATAAAGTCTCCTAGCCAAAAGCAGTTTGGTATTCATGGTAACGGTCGTATTGACTCGGATGCAGTATATGATCGTATCATGAATAAATTCAAATGGGGTGGATTTGATGAACATGATTTATTTGTGTCGTCTAGCTTTTATCCTAGCTTTTTTGCACATCGAAGATTATTTGAACGTGCCGGTTTTGATCTGGTAGCTCAGGGGGAAAATGAGAAAGCGACTGCCTTAATTGATAAATATTTTCAGTCATTCCCCAATATGAACTTCACTTACGATGCCAGTATATTGAATTTATTGAGGATATATCAGCAAGCTGGAGCCACCGAGAGCCTTAAAACCCAAATGCGTATACTGGCCAACGTAACGGAAGAGCATCTAAATTTTTATGAAAGTCTGAGTCCCGCCGATCTGACCATGACATTCAGCAATGATCAAAGTTCGTATACTAGCACAGCAAAAGAGCTATTGCGCTTGTCGAAAACACTTGGAGACAAGGAATTTGAGGATGAGCTGTCTACCCGATTTACTAAATTTCAAGTGACCGATGTCAAAGGATAAGAAAATAAATCTCATTGCGATCGGCTGTGATCATGCTGGCTTTCCCTATAAAGCTGCCATCATTGATGCTATTGCTGACCTGGACATCGATGTTTTGGATGTCGGTACGGACTCAACAGATTCAGTAGACTATCCCGATTTTGTGCATCCTGTGGCAGATGCCATCGAAGCCGGAGAAGCGGATCTGGGAGTCCTGATTTGTGGGAGCGGCAATGGAGTGGCCATCACGGCAAATAAACATCAGGACATCCGAGCGGCGATCTGCTGGACCGTCGAACTGGCCTCTTTGGCCCGTCAGCACAACAATGCGAACGTGGTTGCTCTACCTGCCAGATTTATCGAAAAGAAGCTTGCCGTAGAAATTGTTCAGCAATTTGTCGCAACTCCGTTCGAGGGCGGACGCCATAGCCGTAGAGTGGATAAAATCCCTCACCATTGCTGATGACTCGTAAATTACTTTCGTATGGTTCTTTTCTCTTCCTATTTGTGCTTGCGCTTTCTGCGCATGGTCAGGCAAATTTCATCCTAGAGGCAGACCCTTCGGTGGCTTCCTTTTTTGCCGGCAAGATTGAAACGAAGAACCTAAAGCAGCACATCGAAAAGCTTACATCAGACGAATTCGGAGGCCGCGAGACCGGGTCAGATGGAATCGATAGGGCGGCAGATTATTTGCAAAGCAAATGGAGAGAATGGGGAATTGGGTACAGCCCGGGTACCAATAGTTATGAGCAGAATGTCAGGTTCACCTGGTCAAAGTGGGAAGAACTCATCTTTGATGTGAATGGCAAGACGTATGAGCACATGAAGGATTTCATCAGCTTGCCCTCCCAAAATATCAATGCGCCAGATTTACACATCATGGAGGATATCATTTTCCTTGGCTATGGCATTGACGCTGAAAAGTATAGCGATTATAGACATGCAAATGTCAAGGGGGATGTTGTGATGATCTACCCTGGTGAGCCTTTCGATCGCGATAGCCTTTCATACCTCTCAGGAACAAAAGAGTCCACAGCGTGGTCAAGTGATTTTGAACTAAAAGTGGCAGCGGCAAGTCGTGCTGGCGTAGAAACCCTCTTGGTTGTTGATCCCGCTATACGACAACGCATTTCTGATAATCGCAATGCGGTTCGACAGACACTCACCTATTCTGATCCTCAGGATGAGATCCAGATGCCGAACGTTATTTATATATCTACGGACATCGCAGAAAACATTATCGGAAGGCGTAAGAAATCTTTTATCCGTCATCGTACCCGAATTACTAAAACGGGTACAGGCCGTCCCCTACACCTGCGTTGTACGGCGAGTATAAAGCAAGAGCTTTCTGGCACCTCACTTTACGGCAAAAATCTAATTGGTTATATAGAAGGCACTGATCCCAATTTGCGTGATGAGGTGGTGGTTATTTCAGCGCATTACGATCACTTAGGTACACGTGGATCTTCGATTTATCCAGGTGCAGATGACAATGGATCGGGCACGGCCGCGGTCATGGAAATAATGCGGGTTGTAAGGGCTGCACAAAAAGAAGGAGAAGGGCCAAAACGTAGCGTACTTGGCATCCTTTTTACCGCCGAAGAAAAGGGCCTATTGGGCTCAAAGTATTTTTCTGAAAACCCCACTGTGCCACTCCAAAAAATTGTGGCTGACATAAATGTGGATATGATCGGCAGAGTAGATGAGAAACATGCGCAAGATCCCAAATACATTTATGTGATCGGTGCAGATCGGCTGAGTTCGACATTGCATCACATCAACGAGTCTACCAACGAAACTTTTTCACGCCTGGAGTTTGACTATACCTACAACGAGCCCGATGATCCGAATCGATTTTATTACCGCTCAGACCACTACAATTTTGCCAAGCACGGCATACCCTCGATATTTTTCTTTTCTGGAGTGCATAAAGATTATCACCAACCTGGAGATACCGCAGACAAAATCATGTACCCAAAATATATGGTGGTAACCAACCAGATATTTCACACCCTATGGGAAGTAGCAAATCGCAAAGAGCGCCTCATGGTAGATGTTCAGGATGACACGATTTACGATCGGTGACAATTAATCTGCAGCTGCTTCGGGTGCAAAGATGCGGCGAGTTGCCAACATAATTAATCCCAATAAAACCAAAAAACCCACAATCACCTGCCAGAAAGGTACAAAGGAAATGGCAATGACCTGGGTGCGGTCGGCAAACCACATCATAATTAAGAGGATGCCGATAATGAGCATAAAGGCACTGATTTTTCCGAATCCAGGGATCTTGTCAAAGGACACATTTCGCCGGATCAGCATGAGCGTTGCAATCATCGAGAGGATCGGTAAAATCTGGGTGTATATATCTGCGTCAAAAATGCTCTGGCGCTCAAATAGGAAGAGGTAGATGTTTAGGGTGACTGAAAAGATGCCCGGTATGCAGACCAAGTAGACCAGAAAGGCATATAAATACTTCCAGGGAGATATATGCCCCTCACCTTTACCTAGCCATAGGGCCAGTGTTGCCGTAATCGGACACACCACAAAAAAGAAGATGAGAATCTCCGGATTTTGGGCCAGCATCGCAAAAAAATCGCCGAGGGTCATTATTAATTAAGATATGGAGAGCACCTGCAATAACTCTGTTTGGAATGATAACAAGTTAGCAACCAAAGTAGAGTTTTTAGAGATGCCCTAGAGTAAAAGAAAAGGGACATGATGCCCCTTTTCCTATGATTGATTTCATTTAGCTTTTCTCAACTCATCACGAATTTCAGCCAAGAGATCCTCCTGCGATGGGCCAGTTTCTTCTTCTTCAGCGGCTTTTTTAAGCTTATTCACATTTTTTACAATGAGAAATAAAACAAAAGCCAAAATCGCAAATGCAATTAATGCATTAATGAAAAGTCCGTACCCTAACGCAATACCTCCTGCCTCTCGGACAGAAGCGATAGATGACATATTGGCATCTCCCGCTGGCTCCCGCAATACAACAAATAAATTACTGAAATCAGGTGATCCGAAAATGGAGGCGATGACGGGCATTAAAATATCATCTACCAGAGATTTGATTACGGTACCAAAGGCACCACCAAGAATAAAACCGATAGCCAAGTCGAGCATGTTGCCCTTCATGGCGAAGTCTTTGAACTCCTTAAGCATTGTTAAAAAATTAAGTTAGTGAATCGTTTTATACCCTTGGAAGATACAAAAAGAGGCAGTTAAAACACCGCAGTATCCCTTTGTGGCATCAGATCGACCATGTATTCCCCCAAAGAACTCCTCACAAGAGTTTGAGCTACTAAATATTTTCCGAACGAATCTTATTTAGCGCACTTCCAGCCCGTACCCAATCTATTTGCGGTTGGTTGAACGTATGGGCCACCTCAAATCGTTCGGTGGTGCCATCTGCATGATCCAGTCGTACAACCAGATTTTTTCCACGCTGCATATCTGCAAAACCTTCGAGAGTGACTTTATCATCCTGGCGCACTTTCTCGTAGTCTGCTGGATTCACAAAAGTGAGACCAAGCATACCTTGCTTTTTTAGATTGGTCTCGTGGATGCGGGCAAAACTCTTTACGATGACGGCGTTTACGCCCAAAAAGCGAGGTTCCATAGCGGCATGTTCGCGCGACGAGCCCTCGCCATAGTTTTCTTCACCAAAGACCACCGTGCCAATGCCGGCTTTTTGATACGCTTTGGCAGATTCGGGAACAACCATGTACTCTCCGGTTTCATAATTGAGTACAGCGTTTGCCTCGCCGTTAAAATAATTGATCGCACCGATCAAGCAGTTGTCAGAAATATTTTCCAGGTGTCCACGGTACTTCAACCACGGTCCGGCCATCGAGATATGATCGGTGGTGCATTTTCCTTTGGCTTTAATCAGGACCCGCATTTCAGTCATATCTTCTGCCGTAAGTGGTACGAAGGGTGTGAGCAACTGCAAGCGGTTGGATTCAGGATTTACGGTGATTTCGATATTCCTACTATCGGTGGCTGGAGCCTGAAAACCAGCATCTTCTACAGCAAAACCATTTACCGGAAGCTCGATACCAGTAGGTGGTTGCAACATGACTTTCTCACCTGCCTCGTTGGTCAGACTATCCGTGAGTGGATTGAAGCTGAGGCTGCCCGCCATCACCATCGCGGTCACGATTTCTGGCGATGCGACGAAAGAGTGGGTATTGGGATTGCCATCATTTCGCTTGGAGAAGTTGCGATTAAATGAGGTAATGATTGAATTTTTGCGATCGGGATCATCAGTATGTCGTGCCCACTGACCGATGCAGGGTCCGCAGGCATTGGCCAAAACAACGCCACCTATTTGCTCAAAGGCATCAAGCACTCCGTCACGCTCTACCGTGTAGCGAATCAATTCTGATCCCGGCGTCACGGTAAATTCTGATTTCACTTTGATATTTTTGTCTGCAGCCTGTTGGGCGAGTGATGCAGCTCTGGTGAGATCTTCATACGAAGAGTTGGTGCAAGAACCAATCAAGCCCACCTCGAGTTTTTCTGGATAATTTTGATCCTTGACGGCCTGAGCAAATTCGGAAATGGGCCAAGCTAAATCTGGTGTATATGGGCCATTGATGTGTGGCTCCAAAGTAGAAAGATCTATTTCGACGACCTCGTCAAAATACTTCGAGGGTTCATTGTAACAGGCTTCGTCTCCAGTCAAGTACTCCGCAAGACCATCTGCAAGTTCGGCCACATCTGCTCGCTCGGTCGCCTTGAGATAGCGAGCCATCGATGGGTCGTAACCAAAGAGCGAGGTAGTGGCGCCAATCTCAGCACCCATGTTGCAAATCGTGCCTTTTCCTGTGCAGGATAGGGCCTCTGCTCCAGGGCCAAAATATTCGACAATGGCACCGGTACCTCCTTTTACAGTAAGGATGCCGGCTACTTTCAAAATCACGTCTTTTGAGGAGGTCCATCCAGACAGCTTGCCGGTCAGTTTGATCCCGATTACTTTTGGCATTTTTAATTCCCAGGCCATGCCGGCCATCACATCGACCGCGTCAGCACCACCGACTCCGATGGCAACCATACCCAGCCCTCCGCCGTTTGGCGTATGTGAATCCGTGCCGATCATCATGCCTCCAGGAAAGGCATAATTTTCCAAAACAATCTGGTGAATAATTCCGGCACCGGGTTTCCAAAAGCCAATGCCATATTTGTTAGATACCGTTGCTAGAAAATCGTACACCTCCGAGTTTACGTCCTTGGCAGTAGTGAGATCCGCGTCGGCAGCAACTTTGGCATGGATGAGATGATCGCAGTGCACTGTACTAGGCACCGCCACAGCATCTTTGCCAGCCATCATGAATTGCAATAAGGCCATCTGGGCAGTGGCATCCTGCATGGCTACCCGATCAGGTGCGAAAAACACATAGTTCTTACCGCGCTCATAGTTTTGCAGTGGAGAATCTTCGTGCAGATGAGCATATAGGATCTTTTCAGTAAGCGTAAGGGGCCGGTTTAAAATTGACTTTGCTGCATCAACTTTACGGGCAAAGTTGCTGTAAAACGACCGAATCATATCTATGTCAAACGCCATGCTGGAGGTATTTTATGATCAAATAATGTGAGGCACAAATGTAGCACATTTGGCCACATGATTGGGGCCCTTTTGCCTTGCTTTTTAAGGGCGACATCTACCCATCTACCCAATCACCCAGTCACCCAATCACCCAATCCCCCAGTCACCCAATCCCCCAATCCCCTAACTACCAATCTGCTCCACCCGCTCCAGCAACCTGCGAGAGATACCGAGAAAATCTGACTCGGTAATGACACCGATGAGCTCGTTGTTGCTATTGACCACCGGCAAGCAATTGGAATAATTTTCTTTCATGATACTCATTGCGGCCTTCACAGTGGTCTCTGGAGAAATGGAGATAGGATCTTTGATCATCACATCTACTACGTGCACATCGGAGATCTCCTCTTTATCAGTTTTTTCCATCAGTACCTTTACAATTTGTTGATGGGTGACCAGGCCGACCAGATTTGATTTTTCGTCTTCGACTAAAATATAACGTGATTTTTTCCACGTCATCATTTCTCCGACCAAGTCAATAATGTCATCGGGTTGCACGGTCAGTAAATCAGTAGTCATGCACTCTTCGACCGTTAGATTGATGGGTCGGTATTGATTTAGATCTTCACCGGTCGGATCCTCCCAGAGATGTACAGGAAGTTCTTGGTTTTGATTTTTCAGTGCAGTGCCAGTCACGATCGACAAGGCCTCGTCTCGATCAGTATTTTTACGCAAGGTGGTGTAATTACGTAGTAGCCAGCGGGCACCATTGCGGTGTTTCTCTGCCCTGGCCCTGATGACATCCATATATCGCGTGATATCTGCATCATCTACCCCCTGGCTCTCAAGCCCCGATCGCGCCATCGTGACGAGCTTGAGGGCAAGCTCGCAAGCGCCAATTTTTGAGTCGCCCATCCAGGTAAACGTGCTATCGATGCCGGTCCGGGCGGCCTTGATAAAATTGTCACGCACGTCATCAAATCCCAACTCGCGCGTGATGTCACTATAGGTCTGCTTGAAATGCATCATCAAACCCAGCCATAGAGCTGCATTGGCCACCTCATCAATGACAGTGGGCCCAGCTGGTAGCACTCGATTTTCGATGCGCAAGTGTGGCTTTCCATTTTCGCTGATGCCATAGCAGGGCCGATTCCAGCGATAGATGGTTGAATTGTGGACTTGCAGAGCCTTCAGCTTCGGAACTTTCTCAGCCCGAATCTGAGCCAATGAGTCCTCCACATTGTCGGCACTCATGAGCACTCTAAACCGACTGAGATCGTCTCGATAGATGTCCAAGATGCTGTCTTGCAACCAGTCGGTGCCAAACGTAACCCGTTGTGCGCGCTCTCGCAGATGTGCGTGCGATGATCGGGTGTCAATAGACTGCTGAAACATGGCAATGCGCGTCTCATGCCACAACCGACGACCAAAGACCAGAGGGGAGTTTGCAGCAATGGCCATCACTGGTCCTGCCAGTGCCTGGGCGATGTTGTACATCTGGACAAACTCATCGGGAGCAACTTGCAGATGCACCTGAAAGCTGGTATTTACTGCCTCGAGAATAGGCGAATCGTGACTGATTTTAAGCTCGTCGATCCCTTCAATGAGCAATTCATACGCCGATCCCTTCAGTTGGGCATTGATCGCGTTCATCAAGGCATAGTAGCGATCTTTGGGCATGAGATTATCCAACACCATATGCGATTTGCGCAAGGTGGGTAGGATGCCAGTGAGCAATGCAGCAGCGCCATGTTTGTCCAATTCAAGCGCAATTTTTTGCAGTCTAGCTAGGGTTTCATTTTCTAATGCGCTGAAACATGAGCCCTCAAAGACCTGAGGTGTGAGGGTGATTTCCAGGTTGAATTTAGCTAATTCGGATTCCAGCCAGGGACTGTCGGACATTTTTTCGAGAATGGACTCGGCAATCATAACCGGCTTAAAGGTGGCTTTATCGATGAGCACCATCTCCTGCTCAGCACCGATGCGGCGAGTATCGTTTTCAAACCAGTCGTGCTTCATCATGTGCTCCATCGAGCGCAGGTCATCGAGGATACACTTCATAAAGCGCTGTGTATCGGCCTTGTCCTTCGGCAATCTGACTTGTTGGTCTCCCACGGTTGAATCTAAGAAATTATGATCGGCTACAATATCCTTACAATATCACGTAATATTATTGTTTGTGTTGCGTTTTTTGGCACGAAATTCATCTATGCTACACAACCATGAGTTAAGGATTGTCGTTTGGAAGAGGTGATGCGCTCATTCTTTTCCGACAAATCTGCTCGATTACCCTATTTATTTGGCATTGTGGGGGATGTGCGCAAGACGGGTTTGGTCCTTTTTGCAGCCTGGGGAATGCTTTTTTTAAGTTGTTCCAAAGATCGCAGCATACTTTTCGACCTTCCTTTCGAACTCCGATTTGAGATTCCGGCAGGCTTAAACCCGCTAGACCGCCACTTTTTTTTGATCAGAGATGTACCGACAAATTTGGCGGCCTTTAAAAATCAGTTTGAGGTAGAAGGGGAGTTTTCTCTTCGTCCTTCAAACGCGGTGCTCAACTCGGTGGTGGGCAATCAGAACTGGGCTTTCTTGAGAGAAGTGGAGGTGAGTATATTTCAGGACGATGATCCGGATAAAGACACGGAGGTTTTTTTGACCGACAATGTGCCTGTCAATGCTGGCCGCAGTGTCGTGGTCTTACCTTTTGAAGATGACGTGCATGATCTTTTGGATGTAGAGCGGGTTGATTTTAAGATCTCGATTCGTCTCAGGGGTACTTCACC
>CAJQNM010000754.1 GCA_905479665.1 uncultured Saprospiraceae bacterium | reverse complement strand
TTCGGCCTCCGCTTGGTTGGCCATCATGCGGCGCATATTTTCCGGCAACTGGATATCCTTGATCTTTACGTCAATGATCAAAATTCCCCATTGAGCTGTCTCGAGCTCAACAATCTTGCGGATGCTGTCCCCAATCTCTTCGCGTTTAGATAGGATGGTATCTAACTCAACTTTTCCGCAGACGTCGCGAAGCCCCGCTTGGGCGAGCTGAGTAATGGCAAAATTGTAATCTTCCACTTCCAGCACAGCACGCTCCGGGTCATCAATGCGATAAAATAGAACCCCGTCAATGCTGCAGGGAACATTGTCCTCTGTCATCACCTCTTGAGATAAAATATTAGTGGTAATCACTCGAATATCGACGAATTGGGTGGATTCGATCCCCGGTATAATCCACCGCAGACCGGGTTCAAGAACTCCGATGTATTTACCAAAGCGAAATCTAAGTGCTCGCTTGTACTCAAAAACCACTCGAATGCCAGCCAATGCGAATACCACTGCAATCGCGGCGAGAATAATAGAAAGTTGCATGTGCTTACTTTTCTAGAAGTTAAGACATTTTGGCTAGAAGATCAAGTACTTGCATCATCTTATGTCCATGATCGACTGCGAGAAGACTGGAAACTATACCAACGGATGGTCGAAGAGAATGGATCACCAATTCCACCACACGGGCATTTGGTTGGTCGCTAGCTTGACACCGCGAAGATCATAAAAAACAATGTCGAACTCAAAGGGGACTTTAGCAGATCTACGATCGTTTACTAAATGTGCATCAAAGGCTCTATCTCCTCTCCGCAATGGTTGCGATCGTCGGCTCATATGCTTGCGTAGATCGTTACGATGTCGAGATTCCAAGAGGACACGAAGTACGACTGGCGATCGACGGTATCGTCTCGATGGATGAGGATTTTCCACACACCTCGGTCTCGATTACCCGTCTATTTGACTTTACTGCCGATGGAGCAAAGCCCCCCTTGATCAGTGCCGTTACATTACTCGAAGGAGAAGCGGGACGTATTCCTCTGGACAAATACAATCAAACCAGCTTCGGCATCCGACAGGGCGTTGATAATCGGACATTCATTCCGACTTTTGGTCGTACCTATCAAATTGAAGTAGAGCACTTGGATGGGTCGATCTACAGATCTCAGCCTGAGAGAATGCTGAAAAGCCCCTCGATCGCAGCCATTTCTGTAGATACGGTCACTCGTGAAATCATCTCACCGATCCTCGGCATCGTTCAGCAGCCATCAATCAGATTTAAGGTCGACGTGGATCTTGGAGAGCATGGCGAAGCCACTCGGTACCTCCTCTGGCATTATCGCTTCTTTGCCTTCGTGACTGAGACCTTTGGTTGGAATATCAAGGGGGTCGCCCTGATGAGTACCAATGACCTATCGACCGATCAACTCAAAGACTTCAGCATATTTGAGAAACAACTCAACAACGAGTTTCCGCAGGGTTATGGCTTTGAGCTGGAGCAGTATGCACTGACTGAAACTGCCTATCGTTATTGGCAGCAAGTGTCTGAAACGATAGATCGAAATGGCAATCAGTTCGAACCGGCACCAGGCATTGTATTGGGTAACATGACCAACCTCACCAGGCCTGAAGAAGTGGTGTACGGCTTTTTTTATGCGTCCGAGCGCAGCTTCAATCACATTTACATCAATCCTTGAATGGTCTACTCGTTAATCGGTACATTTAGTGATGACTAGTCAAGCTCTAATAACTGGTGCTGGATGCGGTATCGGATTTGAAATCGCCACACAACTGGCCGCGTCTGGAAGTCATGTACTGCTCAATGATATCGATGAGGAGCTATGCCGTGATGCCGCTGAGAAGATAAACCAGTCTGCAGGCCATTGTACACCCATGCCGGGAGACTGCAGTAGTCTGGCATTCATCGAGTCGATGGTCAGGCATGCTGCCTCTTTGGGCCCTATCACCCAGGTCATCGCCAATGCAGGGATAACCACCTACGGTTCATTTCTTGATTTTCAAGAAGCCCAGTTTGATCGTCTCACCGACATAAACCTAAAAGGTACGTTCTTCCTTATCCAGAAGGCAAGTGAACAGATGATTAAGCAAAAATCAAAAGGACGCGTCCTGGTCATGTCTTCCGTGACTGGAGTGCAGGCCCATGCCGATCTTGTGGCATATGGCATGACCAAGGCTGCCCTTCGGATGCTCACCCGAGGACTCGTCACTGAGCTAACTCCTCATGGCATTTTGATCAATTGCATCGCTCCAGGGGCCGTGGAGACCGAGCGAACCCTTGCCGACCAACCGAATTATCGCGAGCTATGGGGTTCCGTCTATCCTACCGGACGCCCTTGTCTTCCACAAGATATCGCACGAGCGGCACTCTTCTTGGTAAGTCCCGAAAATGAAATGATCAATGGCCAAACCCTGATTATTGATGGAGGCTGGACGAGCATCGGGCAGATGCCTAAATGAAGACTCGCACGCACTGTACCACTGCTAGAATTAAGAATAATACCCCAATTACTTTGTTGGTGTAATGAGCCACGCGATCCAGCTTTCCCAACACCCGCATACCGAGCCAAACATAGACTAAAAAAACAGCCATTGCACCCAGAGCGGATCCCGCAGCAATCAACAAGATGGATGAGATTTCATCGAAAATAAATCCATTAGACTTGAGCCAGGCACCGATAAATATCCAATACGGAATAATGAGCATGTTTATGCCGGCAATGCCTATTCCATAAAACAGATTTCGTGCATCACTTTTTTTGACTTCTACTTGCTTTGATGGTGAACTCTTTTTGGTCAGGTAGTAGATGGCAAACACCAATAAAACGATCATCGAAAATAGCTTGATGGACTGGCCTATCGTTTCATTGCGCACCAAAATATCAATAAAATAAACAGCTACGAATGTATAGATAAATTCCACCAACATGGCGCCAGTGGCCGCAGCTAAGCCAGCTTTCCGACCCCGTTCTATCGTCCGATTGGCAAGGGACAGATTGATCAGTCCCACTGGCAAGGCACCCAGTGCACTTAGGCCAAAAGCGGTAAAAAAATAGATTGCCGATTGCATCGGCTACCCTCCCAGTTCCCGAATCCAAATATTCCTAAATCGCACCAGATCGCCATGATCTTGGAGGAGCAAGGGTAATTTTTCCGGATGTGGCACATAGTGTGATTTCCCAATGTAGACATTAGGCCCTTCCAAAGTGACATTGTTCTGAATCAGAACACCATTATGCAAGGCAGTCATGGTAGCGGGACGTTCGAGAGAACCATCATCGGCAAAGCGCGGTGCATTGAAAATGATATCGTATGCCTGCCACTCACCTGGAGGTCGAGAAGCATTAACCAATGGTGAATGTTGCTTATAAAGTGATCCCGCCTGACCGTTCGCGTAGGTCTTATTTTCATAGGAGTTCAATACTTGTATCTCGTAAAGTCCCATCAAAAAGACTCCACTGTTACTGTAGCCTTGATCTTCCTTGCCGAGATCGAATGGAGCCAGCCACTCGATATGCAACTGGCAATCTCCAAAGGCTTGCTTCGTTTCGATGGCTCCGGCACCAGGTTTGACAATCATTGACCCGTCTTTTACTGTCCAGTCGGCTTCAGTATATACCGGACGCTCCACTTTTTCTCGCAAGATGGCCTCCACTTGGTCCATTCGTGCTCCATAATCATACTGTGGATTTTGCCACGTGCTCAGATTATTGCCATCAAATAAAACGATGGCGTCTGATGGAGGAGCCTGTAGAAATCCAGGTGTCACCTTCTCTGGTACTGGTTCCCATCGTTCAGATGCTTTCCAGGGCTCTGTTTTGCGGATCTCAGTCCAATCCAGCTCTACACCCTCCTGCCCTATCACCGCTGTAAGTAGCAAGCAGAGCAACGGTGTGAGCATAGATCTCCTCTTCATTGATTTCATCATAAGCTCCTAATTTAATGAATAAATCTACACTTGGGCCAGTCGTCGTTGCCCTCGCTTACCCAGCTCTATCACCTCAGCGTTTTCGACGCGGCCCCCATTGATCTCAAACCTAAGCACCGTGCGAATCTGATGAAAGCCCTCATGGCCACAAGCACCTGGATTCATGTGCAAGACTCCATATTTCTTGTCATACATGACTTTGAGAATATGTGAGTGACCACAGATGTATAACCCTGGAGGATCATTTTGCATGATCTCACGCACACGCTTGGTATACCGCTCCGGATATCCTCCTATGTGAGTTATAAAGACATCCATGCCCTCGCAATCGAATCGAAGATTGAGTGGATAGGATTTGCGAAGCGCTGAGCTGTCGATGTTTCCGTACACCGCTCTCACAGGTTTAAATGCCTCTAGTTCATTGATCACCTCCGGATTCCCAATATCACCAGCATGCCAGATTTCGTCGCAGACAGAAAAATGCTCCTTGATGGTTTCATCCAGAAAACTATGTGTATCCGATAAAAGTCCGATTTTCTTCAAAAAAATCCCCTTCGGTTTACTCCTGTGAGCTGGCTTAAATATTATTTTCTAACACGAACCATCTTCTTCACTCTAACCTCATCTTTTGTCTCCAGGCTGTAGAGCATCACTCCAGTATGGAAAAATTTATCGGCTGGAACCGTAAGGCTGTGCTGCCCAGCTGCATAGTTATTTTCATGCTGATAAAGGACGCGTCCATTTAAGTCAGAAATTCGAACGGTGGCTTCTCCAGGTGTTGCGAGGTAAAACCCAATTTCCGTTTCCTGTGAAAAAGGATTCGGTGAATTTTGCAGGAGTACAGCTCCAATCTCACTTTCCGTTGCTTGACCAGGTTCCCATTCCAATTTTGTTCTTTCCGAATCTACCGATAATGAAGTCCGCACCGAGGCAGACTGACGAGCGCTCACCTTTACCTTCAAGACTTCGGCACCAGACGGAATCTGAACACCTTCCTCGGCATACCAACCTAACACTGCATTGCCATCTGCCTTCTTGATCACACTGAAATGACCACTGCGCTCTAGTAGATCTGAAGACACGTCCTTTATTTCTAAGCCAGCTCTCACTGTGAGCGGTATTTCTGTTCAAGTGGTTAGGAAGGATATTAAGAAACTGCACCTTGCCGCTTACCCGCCAGATGGACATGTACGGGTGGCAGTGCCTGAGCATGTCACGGATGATAATGTGCGTTTGGCGGTTATTTCGAAACTCAGTTGGATTAAGAAGCAACAA
>CAJQNM010000753.1 GCA_905479665.1 uncultured Saprospiraceae bacterium | reverse complement strand
GAACTGTTGGCAATGCACTGCATATAGAACAAGCTGATTCGAATGGGATCGACATTTCCCAGGTAAATGACAATGCGATTAACATTAAGGGTGCCCAGCGAGGGATCGATATTTCGGGTGTAAACGAAGGGATGCGTATTCAAGGATCTGGAGGGAATGGCGTTTCGATAGAGTCACCCTATTCTTACGGGATTCAAATCATAGCATCGGGGCAGAGCGGAGCTTACATTCGCAATACTGAGTCGCAGGGTGTAGATATCGAAAATACCGGATCACATGGACTCAGAATTCGGGAAGCAGGCATCAATGGAATTGATATTAATCAATCTGTTGCTGACGGGATTAGGGTTACAAATTCTGGAGGCCAAGGCCTGAGTATTTCTAATACGGGTGCGGAAGGCATTCTTGTTGCCAGTTCCGGAGGATCGGGTGTGAGGGTATTCGAGCCCAGTATGTCTGGATTGCATGTGTTCAAACCTGGTGGGGATGGAGTGGTCATTGATACAGCAGCAGCTGATGGACTAATCATCACAGCCGCAGCAGATGACGGAATAAACATTATTGATCCTGGAGATGATGGAATAACGGTACTCAACGCTGGGAATGATGGCATCCACGTAAACGGTGCAGCTGAATCTGCCGGCATTTTTATTAATTCACCCTCGTCAAATGCTCCCTCGGTCGTGGTGTCCCATGCGGACGACAGTGAGGCCGATCTGCTTTTTGGAGGTGACGCTCGAATCGAATCTGAAGCAAACTATGAGATACGACTGGATGCAGATGATGATATAGCTAATGCAACATTTATCTTGCGCAATTCAGCTGGACACGTTCCGCTGATCGTTACTGAAGATGGTGATCTCGGAATTACTGGACACTTCTCCAAAGGTAGTGGGTCATTTAAGATTGATCACCCACTCGATCCCAAGAATCAATACCTGTACCATTCCTTTGTTGAGAGCCCAGACATGATGAATATCTATAACGGAAATGTCCTGCTCGATGAGAATGGCAGTGCCATGATCGAAATGCCTGACTGGTTTGAGCCTTTAAACCGTGACTTTCGCTATCAACTGACTCCGATCGGTGCAGCTGCCGACCTGTACATTTCTCAGGAGATCAATCAGGGTGCCTTTTCGATTGCTGGCGGAACCAAGGGTCTTAAGGTATCCTGGATGGTGACAGGAATAAGGCAAGACCGGTTTGCTAATGCCAATCGACTTGAGGTTGAGGTGGAAAAAGAAGCGGAGAGCAAAGGAACCTATCTACATCCCGAAGTCTGGGAACATCAAAGGAATGATCAGACTCATCAGGATATGAAACTGAAAAGGAAATAGGCCAGTAGACGATTGCATTAGTTCTCGTAGTGAATTTTAATATGATGGTGATGCTCTATCAAGGCGCTGAGCGCAGTCGTAGCTCCAGCGAGCATCTGCAACGATGAGTGAGCTCGCTAGAGATGAAAATACTTGCAAATAATTAGTACAACTGTCTACTAGGACCTCTCTTGATCGTTGGCTAATTCAGCTATTAAGACAATTAGAATCGCAAGGGCGCGGCTTAAACGAACTACATGGTCGGACAAAGAAAAGAGAGGGGTAACAAGGGAATAGCTGGATGTATGAAGGGCAAGTATTCAGATTGTGTAAAATGCATGTCACAAAAGGAATAAAAAAAGGGGAGTAAAAACTCCCCAATCGACTATAAAACTCTAGTAAGAAAACTCTCTTTAGCGGCGCGTCTGCGCCTTAAAATTTATTCTCCGGACATACCTGGAGGGACATCAAAATAGAATCGCTCATGGATGATGCGTCCGTCCTTCCATTTTTGTACAGCCACCTCTTCAAGTTTAGCTCGATGACCACCCTGGTAGGTGACATCCATCCAAGACTCCACGCAAGTAACTCCATTCTCTTCATCACTCGTGATGCAGCCAATACCGGCACCGTGCATTTCTGAGATACTGCCTTGCCATTCTTTTACTGCACCGAGCTGGGCCTCACGACCAGTACGAACCTGGCCATTGCCTTCGACAATGACGCAGTCTTCTGCATACAATTCTTCCAGTGCTTCATTTACTTTTCCTTGAGCAATCATCTCTTGCAATTGCTTGGCTCTTTCCAGATGTGTCATCATTCTTGCTTATTCTGTTATCTATTAGTTCATTCGTTCCTTGATGTAGGTCACGGTTTCCTGGATGTCTTGTAATTTTTGGTCGACGGCATCGTCTAAGGATGTCTTGCTGTCTGTGAAACTGAGATGAGCATAATATTGCCATACCTCGGCGATATCTCTAAATGGCACCTTGAACGGAGGATAAGTGGGGTTGTCAGAAACTGCGGTGATGGACTCACCATCCGGATTGACGAGCACGCGCTTATACACGACACCTTCTAAATGCGTCGCTATGACATAGGTTCGTTCGCTCTTGATTTCCGTCAGATTTTCAATATAGGAGCAGATGACGACGGAGCCCGGTGACAAGGGCATCATTGAGTCGCCATCGATCTCAAATGCACGATAGGTCCCTTCGGGAACATTGGGAAAATACAGTTTCGGCAGCTCCTTGATGTAACCAGGATCCTGGAAATTGTCCAGATAGCCGGCAGCAGCTTTGGTGTCGACAAGCTCGATATTTTGTCGATTGTTCCCATCTACGCTGATGGCCAGTACACGAAAGTCTTTGGTGCGAACGATTTCCAACTCAGCGTGCGACAGATCTCCCCGCACCAAATCATCTACAGAGACCTTAAAATGGTTGCTGATTTGCACCATCGTGGCAATGCTTGGCTCGGTATGAGCTCGCTCATAATCCCCTAGTGTTGAGCGCGGAATATCCAGAAGATCAGCAAGCTGTTGCTGCGAGATTTCATTCTTCTTGCGGAGATATTTTAGATTTTCTGCCAACATATTCCTGTCATTTAAACCAACTTAACTCAATCCCTCGGCGATAAATTGCCGAATATGTCGACTAAGATAGAAATTATTTTCATATTTGTCCAATTATTCGACACTAGTAAGACGAAAATATCGACTGAGGCCTATTTATTAGTGAGCGCACTCCGAAAAGGTTGCCAAATCAAAAATGGCTCCTTCGGCGATCTTTTCATTTTTCTCAATCGGCTGATACTCAGGCATCACCCGATCTCGTAAAAGTGAAAATCTCATCCAAAATAGGCTCATTTTATGAAGATGGCACTTTTCAGAGTGCGCTCAAAATTAAGCTTTTACTGCTCCTCAACGCATATGTTTCGGCCCTCACTCAGCTTGTACCCCGTTGATCCTTATCACTTTTCTATGATCACAAACATGGCATCAACACTTTACCTCCTATATTTGTTACTATATTTTGAGCTTGACAACATTTCGTATCGTTCTCATCTGTATGAGCAGCATCCATGCATCCTCACTCGCTGCACAAAGCCAAAACTCCACGTGGTCTGATGATATAGCTTGTCTCATCTATGCTAATTGTAGCACCTGTCACAATGAAAATGGCATTGCACCATTTTCTCTGACGTCTTACGCAGAAGCATTCGAGCATCGGTTTCAAATCAGCGAAGCCGTCTCCAATGGCAGCATGCCACCGTGGATGCCAGATCCTCATTTTCAGCGTTATGAAAAAGAACGCTACCTCGAAGAAGATCAAATTGACTTGATAAAATCATGGGTAGATGAAGGCGCCCCTTCCGGAAATTTGGATACGGCTCCGGAAGCTCCGTCGTTCTCAGCAGGACCTGATATCACAAATCCTGATTTAGAAGTTCGAGTGCCAGCCTACGAGGTTCCTGATCTGCCTGATGTCGATCTTTATCGTTGCTTTGTTTTTGATCATGGATTACCTCGTGATCGCTTCATTCAAAAAGTGGAAATCATACCCAGTGATCCGAGCCTGGTGCACCATGTGATTATCTTTCAAGACAGCTCTGGCACATCTGAAGATCTGGATGACGAAGATCCAGCACCGGGCTATACCTGTTTCGGTGGTATCGGTACGGATGCTGCACAAATGATAGCCGGTTGGGCTCCCGGCGTGGGTACCGTAGAGATACCGGCCGGATTTGGTGTGAAAGTCTCCAAAAATGCACGGCTGGTCGTACAACTCCATTACCCAGAAGGCAATGCTGGAAAAATCGATGATACGCAAATCAATATTCAATTTGCTGCGGAGGATGAAGAGGTACGGGAAATAATAATTCTACCTCTGCTCAATCACTTCTTTTCCATCACCAATGGTCCGTTAGCAATTAAAGCGGGAGAACGAAAAACTTTTCACCAGCAATTTTTCATGCCATTTGACGTC
>CAJQNM010000752.1 GCA_905479665.1 uncultured Saprospiraceae bacterium | reverse complement strand
ACCACAAAAAGGGGCGAACTCCTGCCACCAATCGAATTGGCTCCTCGAATCTGAATATTTACTCCTCCGCCGGCAGTCCCAGAAGATGAGTTAATCCGCACACCAGGCACACGACCCGACATAGACTGCAAGACATTGCTGGAGCGAGCCTTGCTCAGATCAGCACCATCAACCGATGTAATCGCATATCCAATTTCTTTGCGTTCTCGTTCGATGCCAAAGGCTGTGACGACCACCTGATCGAGCAGGATATCGCTTTGAGCTAGGGTAATATTGAGCACGTTGGAAAGCCCGATCTCGATTTCCTGATCTGAATATCCAGTATAACTTGCGACTAGGACGGTCGCATCACTCGGCACATCAATTTCGAATTTGCCATCAATATCTGTGACCGAACCTATGCCAGTTCCTTGCACGAGAACATTCGCGCCGATCAGAGGTAAATTATCTTCGTCCTGTACCGTACCTGTAATGGTACGCTGGCCGTACATTTGCGCCGCCACACTCAGACATAGCATGGCCACGATGATCCATGTTCTCATCATAGTTTATTAATTATTGAATAATAGAGCAACTGATTGCAGCAGCTGAGAATTAACTCAAAATGCTGCCGCTATAACAATCTCTTAACGTTTGGCAGGAAGGTGACGCTGCAAAATAAAATGCCGTTGATGCGAACTTACGATTGAGCGCAGTAAAGCATCAACAATTTGATGCGAATGGGTTAAATTATCCGCTCTTGCGCCAATTGTTAAAGAAATTACTATATTATTCCTCCTCTATCTCAACTCTACTTCAACATTTCTTGCGAGGGAGAGTCAGCAGAATGCTTACCGCCTCCGTTTAACAAGGACTGGGCTGCAAGAGTCCACGTCAAAACGAAAACAGTATGCAACGCCGGAGAGTAGTATCACCGATAAGGACGCTGGTTGTCGAACCCCAAGCAGCAGTGCGACAAATGATCGGTCATACACTTCAAGATCATCCTGAATATAGCCTGGTCGGCCTAAAAAGCAATGCCAGCGAAGCTGTGTACGAGATACGTGCGCACCGCCCGGATCTTCTTTTTATCAATACAGAGTTGCCAGATCAAAGTGCATTTGCCTTGTTAGACAATCTCTCCCTGCAACACAGGCCCAAGACCATTTTTATGAGTCGGCATCTGCAACACGCCATTACCGCCCTCCAATATTCAGCCCTCGATTTTTTGAAGCAACCTCTTCAAGCAGATCAATTAAATACTGCCCTACGTAAAATAATTCTGAATTGGAAAATCAACAATATTCATGAAAGATCATCACCCATTCAGGAGCAAAGACGTATATCTATACGCACTGGCAACAAAGTTATCTTTTTAGAATACGACCAAATTGACTTCATTTCTGGGTCAGGTTATTATATCGAATTCCATACTGATGACAAAAAATATTTAATGCGTAAATCATTGACAGATATCCTTGCTAACCTGTCTGATAATCGATTTAAGCGCATACACCGCTCTACAATTATCAACCTGGATCACATGAAAGAGATTGTGCGTAAAGGTCCCCGCAAGTTTTTTGTAAAAATGAAAACAGACCATCTCTTGCGCATCAGCTCATCTTATCGCAAGGAGCTGTACCAGGAATTAAATATTTAGCTGGATAGGTCGGGACTGCTGTCATGCAACAATGTCCCTCACCACATGACCATGCACATCGGTGAGTCGAAAACGTCTTCCTTGAAACTTGTGGGTAAACTTTTCATGATCTACCCCCATCAAATGCATAATGGTGGCTTGAAAGTCATGCACATGCACAGGGTCTTTTTTGATGTTGTACCCAAACTCGTCGGTCTCCCCATAGGTGATGCCTGGCTTGACCCCGCCTCCTGCCATCCAGATGGTAAAGCAACGAGGATGATGATCCCGACCATACACCTCGGGAGTGAGTTTGCCTTGAGAATAACAGCCACGCCCAAACTCCCCACCCCAGATGACTAGCGTATCTTTCAGCATCCCTCGGCGCTTGAGGTCCTTCACCAGCGCAGCTGCAGGTTGATCAACAGTCTTTACCATTTTGCGAATTTGGTTGGGAAGGTTGCCATGCATATCCCATCCCATCTGATACAATTGCACAAATCTGACCCCACTCTCAGCAAGCTTCCTTGCCAAGATACAGTTGTACCCAAATGAACCTGGTGTCCTTGATTCAAAACCATATTCGTCAAAAACATAATCTGGTTCTTTCGAGATATCCAGCGTTTCGGGCACGGACATTTGCATCCGAAAAGCCATCTCGTATTGTGCTATCCTGCTCTGAATCCGTTCATCTTCGATTTGAGCATATTGGTGCTCATGCAGCTGCTCCAGGTATCCCAGCATGCGGCGACGACTTTCTCGGTTTATGCCTTTTGGATCATTGAGATAGAGTGCTGGCTCATCTCCCGATCGAAACATTACACCTTGGTGCTGAGAAGGCAGAAAGCCATTGCCCCAAAGTTTCGCATACAACGGTTGCCCGCCCGGAATACCACGCGAAAGAAGGACCACAAAGTCTGGAAGGTTCTTATTCTCACTCCCAAGACCGTAACTCATCCAAGACCCCATACTGGGTCGTCCAGCCTGCTGCGAACCCGTTTGAACGAAGGTCACCGCAGGATCATGATTGATCGCTTCGGTATGCATTGATTTAATAAAACAAAGATCATCTACAATCTTGGCCGTATGTGGCATCAGTTCAGACATCCAAGCTCCACTATCTCCATGTTGCTGAAATTCGAATGGGCTATTTACTAACTGATAAGTTGTTTGCCCAGCGGACATGCCTGTCAATCTTTGACCACCTCTTACGCTATCTGGCAATTCCGTTCCTCGAAGTTTTTTAAGTAAAGGCTTATGATCGAATAATTCCATGTGAGAAGGGCCCCCGCTCTGGAATAAATAAATTACACGTTTTGCTCTAGCTGGAAAGTGTGTAGATCCTAATATTCCGCCACGCCCATTTACTAACGGATTACTATTTGCCCCGAGCAGGCCAGTAG
>CAJQNM010000751.1 GCA_905479665.1 uncultured Saprospiraceae bacterium | reverse complement strand
TGCCAAACATGCAGAAATTATATTTTCATGATTCAGAATTCGATCAACTGCCTGCGGAACTAACGGAAGCAACCATGCTGGATCGGCTCTACTTAAATGGCGATAATTTCACGGATATTCCAGATATGTCAGGAATGACCTGGGGCACTGATGCCAAAGTCCGGGTGCAGGATAACTTCCTGACGTTTGAAGACCTCGAGCAAAATGTGATGATTACTGCAGATACCAATGTCGCTGAGTTTAATTATTCTCCGCAGGCCAAAGTAGGTATGGAAACCACCTATGATTTGGCTCCGGGTGACACCCTAGCTCTTTCTGTTGAGGTGGGAGGCTCAGCAAATATTTATACTTGGATCAAGGGCGTAGATGAGATCGTTGGCGATTCCTCGGCATATCAAGTCGACTCAGTTAGTGCTGAAGATGCTGGAGATTACATGGCATTGGTGCAAAACCCCTTGGTACCGGGCCTTGATATCTTTAGTGAGGTTATTCATGTGGTGATTGATGGGTCTACGGGTATCGATGAACAGTACTTTGGCAATATTCATGTACTCGGCAATCCGGTCGGATCAGACTTGCGAATTGAAGCCGAGCAGACGATAGATCGTATCCATCTCTACAATGTAAGTGGACAAGAAGTTTTACAGGAAAAGGTAAAGAGTAATTTAGTCTCCATCCCTGTCGGACACTTGACCCCTGGCATGTATTTTGTCACCCTGCAATCCGGGCAAAAATTGCATACGATTAAAGTACTGAAGCGATAGTAATAGTAATTAGGTGCTTCAGCAAGCTATGATTGCAGAGCCGATAACTACCTTATGGTCAGTTATCGGCTCTTTTTTATTCAAGCTGGTTGAAAATAAATCCAAAAACGGATCGGCTGAATGCTCTATTTCGGCAGAAATAAATCTCACTGGCCAGGAGCTGGAAATTGTAAAAGGAATGGTACTATTTAGTTAAAATCGACCATGGCCTTGATCACTCCTTGCGCCGGATCAAGCCAACCCTCAAAATTATCGATCATATCATCGAAGGTGACACGATGCGTGATGAATTTGTCCGATGGAAAATTACCCTGGCGCAGCACCTCTACCACACGCTGAAAATCCGCTAAAGTGGCATTGCGGCTACACAAAACCGAAGCTTCTTTGGCATGCAAGGAGGGATGATGCAGGGCAAGCTCTCCCTTGTACAGTCCGACCAGTACATAGCTCCCACCATGTGACATGTACTGATGTCCGCTTTCCAGTGCTTTGGGATGCCCCGTTGCGTCAAACACGACTGCCGCTAAATCTCCTCCCGTAATTTTCTTGACTTCTTCTAAAGGCTCGTCAGCTCCCTGTATACCATACGGAATACCCAACTCGCGGCGAGCAAATGCAAGACGATCCTCCACCATATCGATGGCGATAACTTGAGCTCCGGCAAGCTGGGCAAACTTCGCGATGCCTAGTCCGATGGGGCCACAACCCACAACGACCACAAAGTCATTTTTCTGCAAATCGGCTCGTCGTACTGCGTGGGCACCGATCGATAGTGGTTCGACAATGGCGATCTCGGCATAGCTCAAGTCAGGGATCGGCATTAAGATACTTGCCGGCAACACCATCTTCTCGCACATCCCACCGTCAGCATGTACACCCAGCACCTGCAGTGAGGTGCAACAATTCGTCTTTCCGCTGCGGCAAGCAACACAGGTGCCACAATGCAAATAGGGCATAATCAGCACCTGATCTTCCGGCAGCAACGAGGTCACTCCAGCACCAACAGATTCAACCCTGCCCGATAATTCGTGACCGAGTACCCGTGGGTACTGAAAAAAAGGCTGGTTGCCAGCATAGGCATGTAGATCTGTTCCACAGATGCCAATTGATTTAATTTGCACAAGCACCTCACCCTCCCCTGGGTCAGCTATGGCGCGAGTTGATTTGCGAAATTTTCCCGGTGTTTCGCATACGATGCAACGCACAGAATTCTCCATTTATCAATTTTCAGGAAGTTCAAAAATTTGCTCCAACGGTGTCCACTTCTCGCCGGGTTTTGCCCATGGCACTGCTTGCTGATATTTCCACATGAGCGTCTCCCACTCTTGCACCTTGGGATTTTCTTCATCCATTTTGCTCTTCTTGGTGAGGTCAAAATCTTCAGCTACCTCCATGATCATAAAGAGTCGATTTCCTGTCAGAAATATATCTAGGTTGAGAATTCCAGCACTGCGGATGCTTTCGACAATTTCAGGCCAAACATTGCCAGCGGCATGGTATTTCCGATATTCCGCGATGAGGCTAGGATCATCCTTTAAGTCACAGGCAAAGCAGAGTTTTCTTTCCATTATGTTTCTAATTAATAAATTAATCTTATCAATCAATGTACACTTTGAATGTCCGGTAGCCATAAATAGCCACCATGACAAAACAGAGGAGGGGCAGAATAAAAGAGAAGTTTACTTCCGGCACCCCGAGGATCTCGACATCGGCATAGCCACTGCCACCGATATCCAAAATAATACCTTGGGCAAGCGGCATGATGGCTCCACCCACAATAGCCATGATGAGAAATGCGGCTCCGTATTTTGCATCTTCTCCCATATTCTCCAAGGCAATACCGTAAATGGTCGGAAACATTAGAGACATGCAAAAAGAAATCATGACCAAACTGTATAATCCAGTCATGCCCTGCAGAAAGATCGCACCCAAGGTAAACATGATCGCGAGCAGGGAAAAGTACATGAGCATTTTTCCTGCATTTAGGTAGCGCAGTAAGAAAGTGCATATCCAGCGACCTACCAGAAATATACCTAGTGCAGACATGGCATAAGGCACCGCT
>CAJQNM010000750.1 GCA_905479665.1 uncultured Saprospiraceae bacterium | reverse complement strand
TCTAGTCGACTAGAGCCGTTAAGATGCCTGTCCCTAAGCAAAGGACAGACATCTTTAGCATCTGCTAATTCATTCCCTGGGCTCCTTGTCCTTGGGTTCCTTGTCCTTAGGCTCTTTGGTTTTGGCTTTGTCCTTGTATTTATTCTTATCCTTGTCTTTGCCCTTATCCTCTTCCTTCTCTGGGGTCTCTTCCGTGTCCTTATCAGGTTGAGCAGGCTCAGGATCTGATCCTTCATCGGGATCTTTGCTCAGAGATTTTGCAATTGCTTGCTCCTCTGAATCTACCAAGCCCTCTTCTATTTCCTTCAATTCCTCTCTGATTGTGGAGGCTTTTACTACTGTTTCTTCCAATGGGTTCAGAATTAACTCATCAAAAACACGAATGATACGACTAGCAAACAATTCCAGGTTTCTGAATTCCCCCAGGATATTTAAGAATAAGACGCTATTTCGAGTACCAACTTCGCGGTTCTTTATTCGCCTAATTTGGCTCTTTCGGACCTCTCTTGTCTTCCGCACAAATTCTTTTAGATTTTTCAATCCAGTTTGAACAGACTCCCCTTCCAAATCTCTAAATAATTGGATGATATGCGCATATTGTTCGATCAGTACATTATGTAGAGAAGTCAACTCCTCAATTTGCACGGGTAAGAATGGTTTGTGATTGTTGTCGACATGATCAAGGGAAGATTTAATAAGAGTGTTGACCTGGGCAGCCATTTCGTTGAGATAATCTACAACCAATATGTATAGATGACCAGCTTCAAGTTCGTGATCAGGCACTCGATCCAATGCATTACTTGAATGATTCTTTAGATCTTCACTCTTAGCCCGAATCGGTCGAAATTTTTGGTAGATCTTATTCAAGGTGGGTAGGTCCTCCTTGCCAAGTGCATGGAGACATTGGTCAACCAGCTCTCCGAACTTATCAAGAAATAATTCCAACTGAGCCAAACACAGCGATATCACTTTCGCCTTGGAAAGAGTGCCTTCTTGCAAGCTCGCATCAAATTCCAACTGTTCTTTCAATTTGCTACTGTGCGTTCGATGCGTTCGATAAATGACTACAGATGCGATTATCAATATAATGCTGATAGCAGTAATGCCACCAAAATGAAAAATGGTTGCAAGAATAAAAGCCACTATAAAAGCTGAAAAGGCAGTAAAAAACCATCCACCTATCACGGAGAGTACACCGGAAACTCGATAGACAGCACTTTCTCTTCCCCAGGCACCGTCAGCGAGAGAAGTACCCATAAAAACCATAAAAGTCACATAGGTGGTGGAAAGTGGCAGTTTTAAGCTTGTTCCTATGGCAATAAGTATACTCGCAATCACCAGAGTTACGGAAGCGCGAATCATATCAAAGGCTGGGGCCTCTGCGCCCAGGCTCACCTGTTTTCTAGTGAAAGGTGTCTGGTCAAATTGCTGGCTCACTGAGTTTTGCCAGGATGATGGAAGTTTGTCATTGACAAATGTGGCCATTGTGGCAAAATTTCGAACAATACTTCTCGATAACATATACGAGGAAAATCGCTCGTATCCTTCGTCTTGGCGGCCCAAATCAAGTGATGTTTTAACCACTGATTTTGCTTTTTTGGAAGTGTATAATGTAATGACCATGATCACTCCTGCCAGCAGCAATAGTAAAGTGGGAGTTGGCACTTTTCCAGCCAGGCCATCCATAAGAAACTGATCCGCTCCCCCAGCACCCGATTCGACGTACAGCTGATACGAATTGAAACCCGCCAAGGGTACCCCTATAAAATTCACCAAATCATTGCCGGCAAATGCCATAGCTAAGGCAAAAGTGCCAACCAAGACCAGAACCTTTAGAATGTCGACTTTAAAAATCCGATTTAGAAAATATAAAATGGCCGACCACGCCACAAAGCTCACCGCCAGAATTTTACTCGTATTCTCTCCAATGGAAGCAACTAGATCTGAGCTCATGAAAGAGGCACCTTTGGCTCCTTTGATAAGCATAAAGTAGGTGATCGCCATGATTCCCAAACCTCCCCAGAACGCACCGTACTTTCTCATGCGTTTTTCATAGTCAAAAGAAAAAAGTACTCGACTCAGATATTGCGCAATCATACCGCATGTAAAGGCAACGATAACGGATAAGAGAATACCGGAAATGATGGCCAGGGCTTTTGCTGAATTTATATATTCATAGAGCTGAAGTGAATCTGGGTCTGTAAATATTTTAATAAGGGAAATAGCAACCGCCGCTCCCAGCAATTCAAATACGATTGACACGGTTGTCGATGTCGGCATTCCATAGGTATTAAACGTATCCAATAGGATCACATCGGTCACCATCACCGCTAGAAATAAAATGATGATCTCGGAGAAATAAAAGAACTCGGGATGAAATATCCCTTTACGTGCAACTTCCATCATCCCACTTGAAAAAGTAGCCCCTGCTAGGACCCCAAGGGCCGCAACGAGCATAATGATTTTGAAGGAAGCTGCTTTCGCACCTACCGCTGAGTTCAAGAAATTAACCGCATCATTACTAACTCCAACAACGAGATCAGAGATTGCAAGAAAAAAGAGTATGACTACGAGGATTAGATAAAAGGTTGCCATGGTTAGTTTTAGTAGAGTTAGTAATTTGGTTCGTATTTAAGTTCTTTGAGTACATCTTCGCTAAGCAACCTTTTAAAATTGCATTTCCACTTGCATTCTAAATTGAACTGCACCATCTGATAAATCTGGGTAACTTATCCTGGTCAGATCACTCTGGACTTTTAGTTTATGCCCGGCAAGGTATTTTGAGATGCCCAAAGTATACTGATCCTCATCTTTGATCCCGGAAAAGTCAGTATCTCTGGATACTGTTGTGTATCGGAGTGCCAATTCCCAGTCACTATCCAACAAATAGCCCATCTGCAGGTTAAATCCGGTTCCAGATCTAAAGGAGCCAGCGGTGTTGGCTCCTGCCACATCGACCTGCTTATTGGCATACTCTGAAAGGACCGAAAATCCCCGATATTTAAACATCAGGTCCATAAAAAAAGTCTGTAGAGAGTTTTCCACATATATTCCATCCACGTCTTTGACAAAGCGACCCAATTGTCCACCTTGCCTCACTGCACCATCATTGTAGTCGAAGGTCAGACCCAATGCTAATTTTGGCTCGGGTTCGCGATCGTGGTCAGATGAGACAAAGGCTCCTTTTTTGTTGGTAAAGGCACCAAATGGCATCCACTCCAAGTGTGCGGTATAGTCATAACCTCCAAAGTTTGTAGAGGTGATGTTACGGCCTTCCCCCTGGCTAATGGCGAATGCAGGTGCAAAGATCATCTGGCCAACTTTGTACATCCCCCGAAGTTGCAAACCTGCATCTCGATCCAGTGTATATCGACTGTTCAGCAGTGATCGATCTACGAATTGCAGATCACCAGAGGAAATCACCCGCTCTCTGTTCCCAGGTAGTTTTGTTTGTCCCGCCCATAAGGCCCAATGCTCCGAAAACTGCCACTGGACAACGGCATCGAGAATCATCCGGGAAGCTCCGCGCCCATTTCCGTCCTCACTGTTTGTGCTCATGTCGCGATTACTCAAACCAAGCTCAACCTTGTATTTAAGCTTCTTGGTCAAAGCAAAGCCATCAAATTTTATCCGGGCTCTTCTGACCAGGAACTGTGAGGATGTCGAATTTGACGATTCATCATAGCTAATGACCATCAAATTTTGCATCCTAAAATTGAACTTGGTGGCAAATGTTGTATCGGGCGATTCATACCTTAGCCCTTTGCCAAAATCAGGTTTTGACTTCTCCTGACCCCACAGAAGTCCAACCGAAACCATCGCAAGAAAGAGGCAATAACCTCTCGACTTTAAATGAAAATTCATATTCATCTTTCAGATACCAAATTAGTTACAAAACACGCAGTACTGTTTTACAAAAAACAACATATTCGATGGGCAGAGATGTGCGTAAAGAGCCTTTTTTGCAAAGTGCCAAATTGCAGCTCAATATACGCTCTAAATACTCTTGAACATTCCTTGTAGACTGAAGATATTTTGATATAGGCAGCTCTACGATGACCTGGATCAGCCTGGGGACTGACATTGGTTGAGAAAATTTCGACTGGGTAACATCGGTATTTTAGCAATATTAACCATATGTTTATATTGCGTTAATAAATTGTAAAGTAGCTGGTCTTCATTGAACCATAACTCATGGCCACGGTAAAGACGGTTTGTGTCTGCAGGAGGTACTTACCGTTGCAAAATCGAAACGTATCCTATGATCAGAAAACTCCTTCTTCCCATCATTGTCATACTGCTGGGTGTTATCATTTTCATTAGTCCCACGGTTAAGGAAGTAACTGCTGGTGTTGCCATTCTCCTTTTTGGCATGATCATGCTAGAAGATGGCTTCAACTCATTTGTTGGTGGTCCCCTTCAGAAAGTACTCCGGAGGGCCACCGATAAGCTATATAAAAGCCTGGGAATAGGCTTTATTGTTACCGCACTCTTGCAGTCGAGTTCTTTGATCTCCGTTATCACGATTTCATTTATCAGCGCTGGGCTGATCGGGTTGGAGGCTGGCATTGGAATTATTTTTGGTGCGAATATCGGTACAACAGCGACGGCCTGGTTGGTATCTATTTTTGGTCTGAAGATCAAGGTATCTGCACTTGCCATGCCCATGTTGACCTTCGGAGTCCTTTTCTCATTTCAAAAATCTCGAAATCTGAAAGGGCTTGGCAGTATCCTTGCTGGGCTTGGCTTCTTCTTTTTAGGTATCCACTTTATGAAAGATGGGTTTGACACCTACAAAGACAGTCTCGATCTCGCTGCATATGCCATGCCTGGTTTCTGGGGCTTGATCGTATTTATGATTCTTGGCATTATCATGACAATGATCTTACAGTCTAGTAGTGCTACGATGGCTTTGATTCTCACCGCCCTTGCAGCAGGTCAGATAACGTATTACAATTCTTTGGCATTGGCCATCGGAGCCAATGTGGGCACAACCATAACGGCCATATTAGGTGCTCTCGGAGCTAACATTGCCGGAAAGCGACTGGCGGGTGCTCACTTAGTCTTCAATCTTGCGACGGGTCTGGTGGCCTTGGTATTTATCTCACAATTGGGTGCTGTGGTAGACTACATTTCAGCTCGAACCAACGTCGCAGATGACAATTACATTATTAAGTTATCCATTTTTCATACCCTATTTAATTTGATTGGTGTTGTCATAATGGTGCCATTCATCAAGCCTCTGGTTAGAATGCTAAACAAAGTCTTTGTGGAAAAATTAATCCCAGAAGTGGGTGTTGACTATCCAAAGTATCTGAATGCTAGCACACTTGCTTATCCCCAGTCCGCATTTTCAGCTCTGTACAAAGAAACTCGCCGCCTCTTTGAGGAAACAGTGTTTCTGGCAGTGACCCATGGCCTCAATATGCACCGTGACGACATCAAAGGCGATGAAAAGCTAAAGAAAGTAGTCAAGCGCTCACGGGAAGAAATGGATGTGGATCTTGAGGACTTATACTCTAATCGGGTCAAGACCATTTACAGCGAGATTATAACCTCAGCAACACTAACACAAAGTAGATTTCCGCTATCAACAAGTGCCATTGAGGCTATCGCACATATTAAACTAGCAAATCGAAATTTGGTAGATGTGATTAAAGACTTGCACGGTCTGCGTGTAAACGTCAGCAGATATATGGTATCTGAGAATCTCCACATCCAAAAAGAATATGATCGGCTTAGAAAAAAAGTATCCGTGATACTTCGGGAGATCTACCTAACGAGTGAAGATGAGAATCCGAAGCGACATTTAGATCGGTTGGAGCAGCTCCGAGAAAAGGCCGAAAAGAGTGATGTCCTGGTCGATGGCTCATTGGATAAGTTGATTCGAGAGGGCAATATTTCGAGTACCATGGCTACCTCTTTGGCAAACGACAGTGAGATCGTGGCAAAAATAACGAGTAATCTTATCGAAACTGCCGAGTTACTTTATATCGACATTGATACACAAATGCCGATTACCGAGAAACAAAAATCTAAGGCAAAGGCACGCAAAGGAAAGAAGAAGAAAAAGAAAGAGTAGTCTTAAGACAAGGCGGGCGACACTTCATGAAAAAATCAAGATGCTGGTGGACCGAGAAAAGAATATTAGTTTGGCAAAACCAACAAGAGACCGACCAATTTCTCGGGACTGTTATTCCTTCACCTGCCAGCTGATCGTGTAGGAGTAGCCCTTAGATGGCGAACTCCCCTCCTCTTGCTTCTCTCCTGGAGTGACGTACTTGTATTTCGTCGAGGCTACTGGCTGTTTTGGCAAGCGAAAATGAATGCGAATTGTTTTGTGAAATTCTGCGCGCAGCTTCCGAGTCTTGGCCACTTCAAACTTAAGCAGACTCACTATGCGTTGAGCTTCCTCATCACAACCACTGCCGATCCCTGAGATGACCTGAGTCTTAGTCACCTTGCCCAGATTATTAATCGTATATCGGATATGGACGGTGCCCGCTACTTTCTTCTCCAGTGCCTCTTGCGGATACTTTTGTTGAGCTGCCAAAAACTTACGCATGGCTTTGATACCACCTGGATAAACTGGCTTATGAACAAAATGCTTGGGTTTGATTTTTTTCTTCACGTCCGGTTAAAGTTACCATTTACATTGTTAAGCCCCGGAGCAGCTTCTTTGCCCTTTTGCACTTTTAACGTACCTTCTTGCCAGCGTAAAAGATAGACAGACATGAACCTAGGCAAGATTATTTTTTGGTCGATCACCGTAGGGCTGGGTGGTTTCCTATTTGGCTTTGATACGGCCGTGATCTCTGGTGGTGAACAAGCCATCCAAGAGCTGTGGGGTTTGAGTGATGGCCAGGTGGGGCAAATGGTGGCAATGGCACTTTACGGCACCGTTATTGGAGCACTGCTGGGTGGAATTCCAGTCGAAAAAATCGGACGCAAAAACACTTTGTTTTGGATCGCTATTCTCTACCTTATTTCTGCTGTGGGCTCTGCGCTTGCACCAAACCTGGGTGCACTTATGGCTTTTCGCTTTCTAGGTGGGCTTGGCGTGGGAGCCTCATCAGTCGCTGCACCAATCTATATCTCCGAGATCGCCCCAAAGCATCTGCGCGGCCGGCTTACTGCGCTGTTTCAATTCAATATTGTGCTTGGCATATTAATAGCCTATTCCACAAATTATTTCATCGGTACTGAATCTCCAGTAGCATGGCGTTGGATGCTTGGTGCAGAAGCTCTGCCAGCCATTCTATTTGTGATCTTGATTTTAAGGGTGCCCAAAAGCCCACGTTGGCTAGTGGTAAAAAAGGGTGATCTCATTGAAGCCAAACGGGTGTTGCAAATGATTGACCCCACATCTGCAGAATCAGCCCTTGCCTCCATCAAGACGACCGATCACACTGGTAAATCTGGATTGAGTTATTTCCTGTCCGGGCGCTTTAATTTCCCCATTCTATTGGCATTTTTATTTGCTTTTTTCAATCAGCTGTCTGGAATTAATGCCGTCATTTATTACGCTCCGCGCATTTTCGAAATGACGGGCATGGGTGCCAGCACAGCCTTGCTATCGACAGCGGGAATTGGAGTGGTCAACTTAATTTTTACGATGATTGGCTTGGCGCTCATTGATAATTTCGGTCGCAAGCAGTTGATGTATATCGGCTCTATTGGCTACATTATTTCGCTAAGTGTGGTGGCTGCAGCATTTTTGACAGAGACCACTGGTGGAGCAATCGTTCCGATCGGGCTCTTTGTTTTTATTGCTTCTCACGCTATCGGTCAGGGTGCGTGCATCTGGGTCTTTATTTCTGAGATATTTCCCAATGAGGTGCGGGGGTACGGCATGTCATTTGGCAGCGGCACTCACTGGGTATTTGCAGCACTGATCGCTGGAATTTTTCCATTTTTTTCCGGCAAATTTGGAGGTGGAATCATCTTCGCTTTTTTTGCTGTAATGATGGTCTTCCAGCTGCTTTTCGTATGGAAACTAATGCCTGAAACAAAAGGAGTCTCTCTGGAAGAACTGGAAGAAAAACTGATGGGTTGATCCACGAGCTCTTCACCCTCATTCCAAATAGAATTAGTAGAGGCGCCCAATAGTCTTAAATTTGTGGCCTCACTTAGATCGATCCGTTTATGGCCAACATTCATATCCCAAAAGCTTGGGAGAATAAATCTCTCAAACCCACTGGGGAGGAGACTTACTTGAACCGGAGAAGGCTGATCAAAGACCTCGGCATACTCAGTGCAGGATTACTCAGTGGCTCAGCACTGCTTAGTTGTGAGAAAGAAGAACGCCAAAATCCAGTCACAGTCATACGAGAGCCCAATGATTTCATATTTGATGGCATGGAAACATTCTACCCCGCCACCAGAAATTCCGACTTCTCTATTGACCGGCCTCTGTCTGAAGAAATAGACGCCACGGGTTACAACAACTTTTATGAATTTAATGCACCCGGCGACCCAGACATAAAAGCCATTCATCAATACGTGGATTTTTTCGACACCAGAGATTGGACCATTGAGGTGTCTGGCCTGACAGAAATGCCGGGCACGTACCATCTGGGAGATCTCATACAGCAATTTGGAGTGGAAGAACGGTTATATCGACATCGTTGTGTGGAAACATGGGCCATGGCTGTTCCATGGACTGGTTTTCCCATGAGCACTCTGATTGATTTTCTGCAACCGAAGGAGACTGCAACGCATATCCTAATGAAGACGGCCAATCGTCCCGAAGAAATGCCGGGCATCTCCTATCAAACCTGGTGGCCCTGGCCCTATACTGAAGCACTGGAATTAGGTGAAGCGCGTAATGAAGTCACTTTTATCGCCACCGGCCTCTACGGCAAACCTCTGCTCAAACAAAATGGGGCTCCCATCCGATTAGTCGTACCCTGGAAATATGGATTTAAGAGCATTAAGTCTATTGTGAGTATTGAATTTGTCAACTCGCAGCCAGCTACCTTTTGGAATGCGACCGTACCACAAGAGTATGGTTTTGTGGCCAATGTCGATCCGGGCGTACCCCATCCACGTTGGTCGCAGGCGTCAGAAACTGATATTTCGACTGGAGAGCGACGTAACACGTTAAAGTATAATGGATATGGAGAGCAGGTAGCTCATCTGTATGAATAAGCCGCAAATCGAAGTCTGACTTTATCGCAAAAGTGTGCCATTATATCTATCTTGACATTTCTTCTAAACGAGAACTCCCATTTGCTAGTAATCTGTCCAGTAAAAATTTTGGAGTATACTAATCACTAAGTTAATATGAAAAGCGCATACCTACTCTCCTGCCTGCTATTTGTTCTGAGCCTCTCTCTCCAGTCACAGACTATGAAAGTGCTCATCGTAGACGGTCAAAACAACCACGCGATGTGGCCCAAGACCACAGCTATGATGAAGCATTATCTCACTGAAACTGGTCTATTTTCAGTAGACGTAGAGCGCACAGCGATGGTGTGGAAGGGCGAGGAATACCTTGACAGTTTCGCTTTGGCCGACGCTCCAAAGCCAGTCTCCACGGAGAAGTCTGAACCCGATGAAAATTTCCAACCGAATTTTTCTGACTATGATGTGGTGATTTCAAATTTTGGCTGGAATGCTGCACCCTGGCCAGATGCAACCAAACAAGCACTCGAAGACTATGTCAACGATGGAGGTGGACTTGTCGTGGTCCACGCGGCAGACAATTCTTGGCCCAATTGGCCGGCATACAACAAGATGATTGGCCTGGGTGGCTGGGGAGATCGCACCGAAAAAGATGGTCCCTATGTCTACTACAACAAGGATGGTGAACTGATCCGTGATGACTCTCCTGGTCCAGGAGGTGCACATGGACCACAGAGCGAATTTCAGATTACCATTCAAGATGATACCCATCCGATTACGGCTGGCATGCCAAATCTGTGGATGCACACGCAAGATGAACTGTACCAACAACTTCGTGGTCCTGCCGAAAATATGACGATCCTGGCGACTGCCTTTGCAGATCCCGAAAAGAAGGGTACAGATCGCCATGAGCCGATGCTCATGGTCCTCGACTATGGGAAAGGGCGAGTTTTTCACACTCCTATGGGCCATGCCGACTATTCTTTCGAATGCGTTGGGATGATCACCTGCCTCAAGCGTGGTACCGAGTGGGCAGCCACCGGAACAGTAACTCAAAATCTCATTCCTGCTGATTTTCCCACAGCGGAAAAATCCAGTAGCCGTTCCTTTTCGGCCCATTAATGCACTGACCACGGAAAGACTACCTGTGGTAGGTGGGCTTGGGAATCGCTCCATGATGAGAAGGATTCCCAAGCTAAAAAAGGGACGGTAGGCATTGATTCGTAGCTGCAGTAACTATTCCACAATAGCCGCGTTCGACAAATTGTCAAGCGCCTGGGAAATTGTGCCAATTTGATCATCCACTCCGCTCAATTTATGTCGACTTGCTATAAACTGGGGGTCGTTGTATGATATTTGAACCAGGCCATCAGCATCTTCCCAAACCAACATTTTTTGTGGCAAATCAATACCTACCGACTGTTTGCTCTGCATTAAAGGTGTCCCCAAATTAGGATTTCCAAAGACGACTAATTTTGTAGGACGCAGTTCAAGGTTTACCGACGCAGCATTCATGCGATGGTCCAGCTCAGCAATAATCTTTAGGTTCGGATTTGCTGTGATGGCTGCAATTAGTTTTTGATAGGTGGAATCAAATGAGTTTGTACTCGTTTTTGTCGTGATCCCTTCACCAGCAGTAACGCTGACCGAATTTTTGAGCAGTTCCTCATCCGTAGTCATGTTGGCAAAATTGGCCAGGGCCGTGCCGATCGTCGCAAGGGATGCCTCCCCTGTCAGTTCATGACGTGCCTCCAGATAGGAAGGATCATTGTAGGCCACCCTTACCATGGCATCATTATCTTCAATAATCAAAAATTTCTGTGGCAGGTCCAGACCTGCGAGCTGATTCTTTTGCATCAGGGGAGTGCCCAAAGCAGGATTTCCAAATAAGATCACTTTCGTGTTGGTCAGCGTCTCCCCCACGGAGGAAGCATTGGCCGTATGATCGACTTGAGCTACAATTGAGATCGGTCCCGCAGCTGTCAATGCATCCACGATAATCATTTCAGCAGAGTCGAATGTTGTGCTGCTGTTTGCATACGATAGTCCGTCAATTTCCAATTTAGCCGGGGTCTCCGGAGCCGGCTCTTGTGGATCCTCGTCCTTGTCACAAGAAATCAGTAGTAAAACAGTGAGGCAAAAAAGAAAATATTTCATTATTAATTTATTTTTTAGTGGTGAACAATATTATTCCTGTAGCCCACATGAGGCTATTATTTCTAATTTTCGAATGATCGCTGACCAATTTATACTGCGTTTCAAATCAGTCACTTAGCTGCGGTCATGCAACTATCCACAATCATTTTGAGCTCCGTTCAGAGCATATCGGAGGTACCCTATAGTAATTATGACAGACCTGTACCAGGTTGTGTCAAACTACAATACCATATAAATTTGTGAGATGTGCGTAAATCTTCCTAGAGCAGAATTGGAGCGGAAGATGTGAGTAAAACGCAATTCTTCTGCGGGTAGTATACTGAAAATAAAAGACCCGGTCCCTGGACCGAGTCTTCCACATTTATAGACTAATTTTGTAAACAGCCTCTATCTCTCTCCAATTTCTTGGGCCGTCTCGGTATTGTCCGCCTTATTTCCTCTGATTTCGACGGACAAGGCCTCGACCTGTTTTCTCAAGTCTGCATTCTGAGCACTCAACTCCTGTACAGCCTTGACCAATGGCACCACAAATTCCGCATAGCGCAAAGAATAATAACCCTCTTTATCTTCGGGAGTGACAATGGCACTAAAATCAAAATCAACAGCCTGAGCCGCAGATTCTACCTCCTGGGCAATGAAGCCACTATACCGTTTTTCTCCATGACCTTCCTTCCAATTGTATTGGACAGGACGCAACCCCTCGATAAATGCCAATCCGATATTACACTCCACGATGTTTTTCTTCAGTCGCTGGTCTGAAGAAGCCGAGAACATGACTTGACCCTCTATGACTTGTACGCTGCTATTTCCGATGCGCACTTTGTTATTTGCATTGCAGAGTGCACCGGCACCGATCGCTGTGGAGTTGGTCCAATTGGCGCTAAATCTGGCATTGTATCCCAAGGCTGTATTGTTGGCATTGGTTGTTATCCCATTTCCTGCCGTGTACCCCACGAATACATTTTGCGAGCCACTTGCATTCGCACCTGCAGCCAGTCCCAAATACACATTGTCTTTACCATTGGTATTTTGATACCCTGCATGCCAGCCCATGAACGTATTGCCCTGTGATGCATTCGAAAAGCGACCTGCTTCAAATCCCACGTAGGTATTTTGCAATCCCAACTGACCTCCTCTTCCTGCATGAGAGCCTACGTATACATTTTGACTTCCCGTGAGGTTTTCAAAACCTGCCGCGATGCCGACAAACGTATTACTTCCTCCACTTGTAGTGCTATAACCGCTAGAGGCGCCAAAAAATACATTGTTGAGCCCTGACGAATTGTTGAGCCCACTGTATGCGCCTACAAAGGTATTTGCCGGTGCGGAGTTTGCAGATCCTGCGAGGTAACCTACCGCAGTCACAAAATCAGCGGTATCGTTCAGGCTTCCCGCCAGACGTCCTAAGAATGTATTGAAGCTTCCAGTAGAGTTTGATGCTCCACTTCGAGAACCGACGAACACATTCTCTCTGCCGCTGGTGGAGTTAACCCCGGCCTCAAAGCCCAAATACGTATTGTTACTGGTTGTATTATTTCGGCCGGCCGCTATCCCGAGCATCGTATTCAATCCTCCATCACCGTTGTTGGCTCCGGCATCGAATCCAATGTAAACATTCTGCTCTCCCGCAACATTGGAAAATCCCGCCTGATGGCCCACAAAAGTATTCAGTGAGCCGGATGTGTTATTGGCTGCTGTTCGATTGCCAATAAATACATTCCGGGTACCAGTTATTGCATTCGAGATCGATCTCCCGATGAGCACATTTTGCAATCCATCATCAAGATCTAGCTTGCCATCCATTTTAGCGTCACCTTCTACCTCCAGGTGATTCTGACCCGCAAGCATTCCAAAGCCAAGTATGAGTATTGTAGTAAGTAAGGTCTTCATTGCATCAGGTTTTAAAGAATTAATAGATGCAATGAAATTCATGACTTCCGCCATACGAGACCTCCGTGTATCCTTTGGAATCGGAAATTGGTGGTTTACACCACCTCATAGAAAGAAATCCAAA
>CAJQNM010000749.1 GCA_905479665.1 uncultured Saprospiraceae bacterium | reverse complement strand
TGATTTAAATGCGATCGTATTATACTTGCGTTGATGAGTAGTAGTGCGGCCTTTTTACCTTAGATCTTCCGTGCTATTTTCATCACCAGAGAGATAACCAAAAGCACCAAGATGTGCGCTACCTCCAAATCCAAATAGTGCTGCAGCAAGTGCAATAACCAAAAATGTAATAATATAATTAGACGTATCATATCATATTATATTAGTTGTTTGAGCCTAAAATAATATCCCAACCAAAACATGAAGTGTGCGACTACGTGCAGTGGTCTCTCGGAGTTCAATCAAATTATTAACTCCCCAGCTATGTTGTAGATCAAAGGTAAAAACACCCAAATCTACCCCGATCCCCACGTCGATTCCCCAATCAATATCCTCTCTTTGGAAATTGTCAATCTGAGTAGATAGTTCAGCATCACTAAGGATGAGGAAAGCACTTGGCCCCACATAGGCTCTCAGACCTAAATTATCATTCTTGATCAGATCTCCTCCAAGATGTAGAGGAATTCTTAGACCAGTGGCGTTAAATTTCTTGTCGTCGCTATCTAGTTTGCTGCGCTGACTTAGAAGATGAATGCCGGGTATGATAAAAAGACTATTCCCGAAACGAAAATCCAAACCCACTTGATAGCCCCAATCGGCTTCCGAAGCGCCATTGTCCTTAACATCGAGGCTCGAACTGTTCAGTCCGGCCTTCACGTTTAGTCTCACCTGTCCAGTCGCAATCACAGTACTAAATAGTAGAAGAAGAACGACGGTGACGGCTTTTATTGAATTAAGATAGTGTATCATTCTTGTCTTAGCTTTCTATTTCTGTAACACCCTATTCGGGTAGGTTGTTCGGATAAGCCTAAAAATATGATCGCCAAGGGAGCGAGCAGAACAGAGACGGGATGACCTCATGGGTTAATCATACCTATCGAGGAAGGAATTTTCACAAAATATGCGGGATAAAATTGCTGCACCATTGATCATGTCGGTCATTTTGATGCAGGTCATTTCAGCCAGCCGATCTTGATCCTCATGATCATTGCAATTTTTGTCGTGTTGGTACTTGAATCTTTGGTATCTCGGCTTACTTCAGGGCACTCAGAAAAGAATAAAATTCCTGTCAAACATAGACCCAGGTCTCAAGGGTTTGTATGCGTAAAGGGTTCATCTGAAAAGAACCTTATTTTTTTAATCATTATTACTACACCACTCTTAGAGAGTGACGATGTCAATTGGAAAGTTAGTAATAGAGTTGCAAGAGCATACAGTAAGTTGTGCATGGTTTCACTTTCGTATCAAGAAATGGAATAAAATACGACTATTTTTGAATAGGTCCAAAGGGGTAGTTCTTTGACAACTATTCAAAAGAGCCTCTTTTGACAAAAACTCTGTTGATGTGATTCAGCAGAGTTTTTATTTTTCTAGATTAAATGCTCTTTCTCGGCAACAACGTACATATTATAAGTATGAGTACAATAAAGACTACGAACCCAGCGACTGACGAAATGCTGAATTCTTATGCAGAGCATTCGGATCAGGAAATTCAGAAAATTATTGGAAAGGCGGATATTGCATTTGGCTCCTGGAGAAGGAGTCTGCCATCAGAGCGGTCAGAAAAGTTATTGCGTGCTGCGGAAGTCTTGCGATCGAACAAGCACATATATGCTGAAATGATGACCCTCGAAATGGGGAAAACATTTACTTCAGCACAGAGTGAGGTTGAGAAATGTGCTTGGGTTTGTGAATATTACGCTGAAAATGGACCTGGCTTTCTAGCGGAAGAATTAGTGAAAAGCGATGCGAGTGAGAGTTTCATAAGCTATCAGCCTATGGGAGTCGTACTGGCAGTGATGCCTTGGAATTTTCCGTTTTGGCAGGTTTTTCGCTTTGCCGCTCCGACCCTGATGGCAGGAAATGCATGTCTCCTCAAGCATGCTTCCAACGTGCCGGGATGTGCTTTGATGATCGAAGAAGTATTTAAGGAAGCTGGATTTCCTGAAAATGTATTCCGGACGATTTTAGCAGGCAGTAAGCAAGTCAACGCAATCATTGAGCATACGGCAGTTCAGGGAGTATCTCTTACCGGTAGTGGTCCGGCAGGCAAAGCCGTTGCGGCCATCGCAGGGGGCGTGTTAAAGCCTTCGTTGCTAGAGTTGGGTGGATCAGATCCGTACTTAATTTTGGACGATGCGGATATCGAGCATGCAGCTCAGCAATGTGCCGAGTCTCGTCTACTTAATGCGGGCCAGAGTTGTATTGGTGCGAAGCGATTCATCGTACAGGACGGAATCTATCTGGAGTTTCTGGCGGCCTTTTTAGACAACATGTCGAGTGCCATCATGGGAGATCCATTTCAGGCCGTCGACCTCGGCCCTCTGGCACGAAAGGATCTGCGTGCCGAAGTACACAAACAAGTGACCGACAGTACCCGACAAGGTGCACGCATCCTTTTGGGGGGCAGTATTGAGCCCGGCCCGGGAGCATTTTATCCGCCGACAGTGCTCGCTGAAGTGGTACCTGGCATGCCAGCTTATCACGAGGAGATTTTCGGCCCCGTGGCGTCACTCATAAAAGTAGCCTGTGAAGAGGAAGCTATCCGAGTAGCCAATGACACAGTGTTTGGATTAGGGGCTGCCGTCTTCACCCAAGATTTGACTCGAGGCAGAAGAATAGCTGCTGAAGAATTGCAAGCAGGCTGTTGCTTTGTCAATCAATATGTAAAATCAGATCCACGCTTGCCTTTTGGTGGCATCAAAGAGAGTGGTTATGGTCGTGAATTAGGTAAAAATGGGATTCGTGCTTTTGTTAATATCAAGACAGTTTCTATTCTATAGGGAAGGAGTAAATAGTTAATAATTAATAACTAACAGTGAGCCTACTCCAGAAAGTGCCATCTTCATAAAATGAGTCGATTTTGGACCTGCCTGCAGGCGCAGGCAGGCAGGTGAGATTTGCACTTTTTCGAGATTATCAAGCGATCTCCTACCATAGGAAGGAGGAAAGGTGCGGTGCACCTTTGAGCGTAGATAACCGCGTCTAGCGGATGTACGGAATGCCTGAGTATCAGCCA
>CAJQNM010000748.1 GCA_905479665.1 uncultured Saprospiraceae bacterium | reverse complement strand
TCCCAATATTGGTAAATGGTGTTTGCGTGCCAAGTACAGAGGTTGTAATGCCTCTCACAAGCATCCCAACATTATTCTTCTGATATAAGTCAAAAGAACCGAAGACCTTGTTCTTAAATAGTGCAAAATCAACCCCTACTTCTTTATTTACAATCCGCTCCCACGTTGTAGAACTACTAAAAAGACCGCTGGCTCGTGAAGTTTGCTGCAGTCCTGCACTGGTTTGACCAAAAACGGTGGTTCCAAATGATACCGTTGATAAGTAGCCGAAGTTGCCAATACCGGAAGTACTTCCCAATTCCCCATAGCCACCTCTTAATTTCAAGAAGGATACTACATTATTATTCAGAAGAAAGTCTTCAGCGCTTAACACCCAGCCAGCCGAGATGCTGCCATAATTAGACCATTTCGCACCTGGTGCAAATCTGGAGGACCCATCTCGTCTTCCTTGCAATTCTACCAAGTACTTACCTTTGTAATCATAGTTTAGACGGCCGATAAAACCGTAAAACCCCCATGTATTGCCATTGGTACCCGTAGTCACCAGTTGATCCGTGGCTCCCAGGCTAAGGTCTTGGACACCGAAATCAACAAATCCATTTCTTCGGGCAGTAAGGCTATTACTTTCATTTCTCTCCGCTTCAATCGCCAGCAATCCAGATATATTGTGATCACCAAATTTATTGGCATAATTTAAGGTCCCTTTGTAGTTCTTATACGTTATTTTGCCTGATCCTTCCTCAATAAAAGTTGTGGAGTTGATTGTGGTGGCATAATCTCCGTCCCAGCTATATAGGGGTACATCAACTTGATATCTCTGATTTTCATTGTTTTCTTGGCTATATGTATATTGACCACTAATATTCCAATTCTCGGTTATCTTATACGTTGCCAATCCTGAAATTCTTACCTGCTCATTCACATTTGAAATGCGACCACCGTCTTTTACTTCACCAATCGCATTCCTGGCCCCTTTGATGTCCACACCTCCAAAAACTGAATAATACTGTCCTTGCGGGTTTAATGTTGGGAATAGGGGGGCGTCAAAAGTAGCGGCATCTCTGGCCAAACCATCTTGAGGTCCTGAAAAAGCATTTTGAAAGTAGGAGACGCTGGTATTGACGCTAAGTCTATCGCTAATCTGAGTATTATAATTCATCGAAAAATTATATCGATCGGCGATATCATCAGCGACTTTTAATCCACCAACATTTTGATCATAGCCTCCGGAAATACGGAAATTGCTTGATTCATTTCCACCAGATATGCTTAGGTTTTGTTGATTTGAGACGGAATTACCGAACATTTCATCAAAGCGGTTGCCATTTGCCATCCATATTCGTCCATTAATGGGCAAATCATAATACCCTTCTTCTCCATTTGCTATTCTTTGCACGGTTTCACGGTCAGACCAAAAGAAATAGCGAGGAGGTTTTCCGGCAGCAATATCTTGATCGACGGCATGCAGATATAGTTCTCCATACTGGCTCATCGTTGGTGAGGGTGGACGAATACCGATTGTACCCATGCGGAAAACAGAGTTCACGTCGACTTTTACTTCTCCTCTGCCTTTTTTCGTGGTGACAAGGATGACGCCACCGGCTGCGCGAGAGCCATATACCGAAGCAGATCCACCTTTGAGTACACTGATGGATTCAATGTCATTGGGATTCATGTCATTAAAGGATCGTGAATTGATGGCCGGAACGCCATCTATCACAATCAGTGGTTCTATCCCATTAATTGAAGAGGCACCTCTAATGAGAAAATTAATGCCCTCATCACCGGGTCTTGATGAGGTTCGAGTAACCACTAGCCCAGGGGTTCTGCCTTGAAGGGCCAGAGCCGCACTGCCTTGCGCCAGATCTTGGAAGGCCTCCGCTTTGACTTGTTCCACAGATCCCGTCAATGTTTCTTTTCTTGCTGTGCCATAACCTACGACTACAACTTCTTCCAGCCCGATCCCGACTTCCATGATGATATCGATGGTCGTTCGATCACCAATAGTCTCTTCGATTGTAGCATATCCTGTATACGAATAGGATATTGTGGTGGCTTCTTCCGGAATGCTGATTTGATAGCGACCATCCAGATCTGTCACAGCACCTGAGCTACTGCCTACGACAAGAACATTCACACCGATGAGAGGCTCCCCGTCATCCGCTTTTATCTGGCCGGATAGCTCTCTAGATGCTTGACCTGCTGCACCTGTGCTCAATGCAACCAGTAGCAGTAGCAGCATTAAGAACCTCAAGGGTATTTGGACTCCAATGCGGGTTTTCATAGATATTAGTTTTAGAAAAATTTAGAAATAAGATTCAGCTTCATTTGACTTGATATCATCTGTCTTAGCATTCTTAAGTGCTAAACTCATTCTGCTACTGATGACCTTATTTGATAGAATCGAAGGGAAATCCCTCGCAAGGAAAGGTTTGATCTATATCTTTCAGCAGCAGAGAGTACACTGAATTGATAATTGCAATCCCGCGTAACGCTACCAAAATAGGCATATTGAAGAGGCCTATTCTAAGACGGTTGTTGCAATTTATTGAAATTTCGTTGCAGGAATTAACATATGTTGCATTGATGCAACATATGTACTACCGGTAACCAAACTACTCTACAGATCCACAGAAGTCCCCTGTTCTCATACTGATGGAGGCAAATTTTATCTGGATATGGCGTATCTTTAGGATACTTGTACCGCGCACAATAGAACGAGTTTTTCTGAGTGTCCCTTTTTGATGTTTCAAAACAGATTGATGAGGCGCTTCATAGCTTCGGTGATAGGAATCAAAAGACAGATGAGCAAAAGAGAAGTTGGTCTAATAAAAGCGATACCTATCATACTTTTATTTGCTTCCAACTTCTGTACGGCTCATGCGCAGATCGAAGACATTACCTTTCGCAAGGTTTCGCCCCCCGGAGGGTACAGTTTTCAAGCTGTTCGTTCATTTGAGCAGGACAGCTTCGGATACATTTGGATGGGCAGCTTTGATGGAATTATCAAGTACAACTCCAGGGAAGCAGTGCGGTTTGTTCATGATCCAGAAGATCAAAATGGCTTACCCAGTAATCGAATCTCAGCGATGGTTATTGACCATCAAAACCAATTATGGGTCAGCACGGAAGAAGGTCTTTGCTTGTTCAACCATAAAGAGCAACAATTTGAGCGGGTATTGTACACCTACGAAAACGGGGAGTCTGCCAGCAGCTCTGTGTTCTCAATGGAGCTAGATGGAGATGGGAAAATATGGATAGCCGACGAACACTTCTTAGGTTACCTAGATCAAGACAAAAGTCAATTGATAAGAATTACCGAAGGACTCAGCGATGATCCCAGATTACTCTATTTAGATGATTCGTATCGACTGTGGTTAGGCACAAGTAGGGGTATTGTCTATGAAGTGTTTACAGATGAAAAAAAGGTCGTACAGAAGATAGAAGGGCCAGGATCACTGGCACGAACTATCTGTACCAGCGGCGATGAGATATGGGTAGGCTACGAATCTCATGGTGCTCGTCGATATGACATGTCGGGCAACTTAAGAGAACACTACAGCTACCCGATGAAGCCACGGTATGATATTCACTCTGCCAGTGTTCGAAAAATCCTGCGAGACAAACACGGAAAAATATGGATTGGCTCTTATTTGGGGTTGTTTCTTCATACCGAGGAAGGTCTTGTGCATTTCAATCATACGGATTATGATGGTATAACTCATAACTCCATTTACAATATTTTTGAGGACGATCAAGGTGGTATTTGGATTGGCACGTGGTCAGGCGGTGTAAGTTACTTGCATGATGCAGACAATAGTTTTAAGAACTTCCAATATTCAAGGCAACCAGGCACCATTTCTGATAACATGGTCAGCTCCTTTGCACAGCTGCCATCAGGAGAACTCATCGTGGGAACTGAACAAGGTGGACTAAATAGATTCGATTTAGCGTCTTCCACATTTCAAGGAATTAGACCACAAGATGAAGAAGGAGTCCTCAATGTAAAAGCACTTTGCATTGATAATGAAGGCGGGCTTTGGGTCGCTTGCGCTTTCAAGGGGCTCTATTATCAACCAAGAGGACAAGCTACTTTTACACGCTTTGAGAAAGGTATCGAAGATGGCAACCACATTTCGGCATTGGGAGTGTACACATTGTGTAAATCTGATTCGGGGATGTGGATTGGGACCAATTTTGGTGGTTTGAACTATTATGATTTTCAGAGCAATAAAATATCCTTTAGATCAAAAGAGTATCCTTTCTCAGATCTTGACAGCCTAAACATAAGATCGCTAGCTCTTGATTCTCGTCAAAATTTATGGGTTGCAACATCTCATGGCATTCACAGGATACATCTACCAACCAATCAATCGACTCATTTCAGTATTGAATCCAGTAGTAAGTACAGGACTAAGGCTGAATCGTATTATTTCGTTACTGAGCTTTCTGATGGAACGATATGGATGGGCACTGGTAGAGATGCCTTAAACATCTATGACCCTAAGAGCGATGCGTTGAGATTTTTTGATGCTGATGGCTTGCTCAAGGGCAAAGATGTTTACGGGGTTGTGGAAGGCCAGAATGATCAAATTTGGATAACATCTAACGACGGTTTGATTCTTCACAACAGGGTAGGCCAGAACTCGAGAAGATTTGTCATTATAGATGGTATTCAAGGAAATCTCTTTAATCCCAATGCGATTTTTAGGGACAGCGACGGAAGACTATATTTCGGAGGGACGAATGGATTTAGCCTGTTAGAACCGAAGGAAATCAACATAAACACCAGAGCCCCAAACATTTTTATCAATAAAATTCGGGTGAATAATCGGGAGATAGTACCGAATCAGCGCAACATCAATGAATTCTCCAGATTAGTGCTGAGCCCTAAGGAAACTACGATCACATTCAATTTTTCTGCAGACAACTATCTGCTCCCGGAAAAAAACCAATTTAAGTATCGACTGACCAACTATATTGATGATTGGATAGATGATGGCAACAATGGATCAGCGACCTTTGTTAACATTCCTCCTGGAGAATACATCTTCGAAATCAAAGCTAGTAATAACGATGGTGTATGGCAAGAAAGACCCGCTCATATGCTTGTCATCGTAAATCAGTTTTGGTACAAGTCGAGTATAGCTCTGGCCCTCTATATTATCTTCTTGCTTATTGTGGCTTTACTAATTATACGTTTCTATAGAGAGAGGATTAGATTAAAGAAAGCACTTCTCATCGAAAAGATAAAACACGAGCACGAAGATGAGCTACAAGAGATGAAATTGCGATTCTTCACCAATATTTCTCATGAATTTCGCACTCCTCTAACGCTCATTACCTGGCCCATCAGGGATCTTCTAAGATCAAAGAACTTGACTACTGATGAAAGGGGGCAACTAGAAACAATGAAGAGAAATACCAATAGATTGCTTCAATTGATCGGTCAAATCATGGACTTTCGAAAATTAGAGAAGGGTCAAGCAAAATTGAACATATCTAAAATTGAAGTGGTCAGTTTTATTGAGGAAATTATTCTTAATTTCTCCCATGAGGCAAAATCAAAAAACATATCTTTCTCGTTTTCACATGAGATCAACCCATGCTTGATTGAAGCAGATGAAAAAAAACTAGATAAGATCATCTACAATCTCCTGTCAAACGCCTTCAAGTTTACACCGGTCAATGGCAATATATCCGTTTCCTTACAGGAGAATCAGACAAAGAATAGTAATTACTTTTCTAATCAATTGAGCTTCGGAAAACTCGAAATGGGTAATTATGTCGAGATAGCTGTGATTGACAATGGGGGAGGCATCGATAGTGATGACCTGCCGAAGATCTTCAACCGATTTGAGCAGGGCAAACAGCGGGAGGGCCTGGAAAACAGCACTGGGATTGGTCTAAATCTTTGTAGAGATTTTACGTTGATGCATCGCGGTGTAATCGTGGTACAAAGTACTCCGGGAGAAGGTAGCCGATTTTCAGTTCGATTGCCAATACGGCAAAAGGCCCAAAAGATTCTATACGAAAGTCATGAGAACGTAAAGAACATCCATTCATGGGATGTAAGGGAGAAAGCCCAACCGCTCGGCGAGAATCTAGAGGCGACAATACTCGTTGTAGAGGACAATGAAGATCTGAGCAAGTACATGATCAAATTCTTGGGTAAATATTACACGGTGCAACATGCCGAAAACGGTGAACGAGCATTAGCCATGTTGGAAACTCAGAACATCCAGCTAGTTATTTCCGATGTTATGATGCCAGAAATGGATGGTTTTGAATTCTGTCAAATTGTGAAATCGCAAATTGAAACAAGCCATATTCCTGTTATTCTGTTGACTGCGTTGTCGTCGCCCGAGAATACATCTAGAGGCCTTGAAAAAGGGGCAGATGCTTATTTGACGAAACCATTTGACGAAAATGTTCTTCTCCATCAAGTACAAAACCTCTTGGCACAAAGAAAGAGATTGCAGGATAACTACGTGCAGAGATTTATTACCCAAAAGCCGATCGACATCGGAAGTCTGGATAACTATTTCCTGAATAAATTGAATGCGATTATTGAGCGAAACATTGAAAATGAAGGCTTTTCAGTCGATCAATTGGCCAAGGATGTTGGGCTCAGTCGAAGCCAACTGCATAGGAAAATAAAGCAAATTACGAACGGATCTACCTCAAACTACATCTCCATGGTGAAAATACAGCGAGCTACCGGTCTTCTTACTACGGGACAATATAATATTGATGAGGTTGCCCATAAGTCAGGCTTCAATAGTCATTCCTATTTCAATAAGTGCTTCAAGAAAATTCATAATAAAACACCGCGGGAATACTTAGTGAATCTGGAAAGATGATTGGCTATTTTAGTGAGGAGAAGGGCATGGAGATGTTTTTCCAATGGACTCTCAGCAGACTTGGCTAGTCATCTATATCGCGCTTCTGAGGCTGATCCAAATCAGGGACGCGTTGGTCTGTCCCTACCACATCCACATCACCCAGCTCTGCCCGAATGAGCTCGACTTGATCTTTCAGCATAGCCACAAGCTCGGGATGCTGATCAGCGACATTTATTTCTTCGCCCGGGTCATCTTCCAGGTTGAAAAGCACATATTCATCAAGATTG
>CAJQNM010000747.1 GCA_905479665.1 uncultured Saprospiraceae bacterium | reverse complement strand
TCGGATTGGGCACCATGGGGAAAAATCTTCTCCTCAATATTGCCGACAAAGGATATGCAATTGCTGGCTATGATAAAAACCCAGATGCCGCAAAGGAGCTCAATAGTGCAGAAGCCAGCGAAAAGGTAAAGGGTTTTACGGATTTGCAAGAATTTGTCGCAAGCCTCCAACAACCCCGCACAATTATCATGCTGGTACCGGCCGGTAAAATTGTTGATTATGTCATTGCCGATCTCAAGCCTCTGATCAACAAAGGTGATCTACTGATCGACGGAGGCAACTCAAAATTTACGGACACCGAACGCCGATCAAAAGCGCTAGAAGAAGAAGGGATTCACTTTTTCGGCATGGGCATATCCGGGGGCGAAGAGGGAGCACGCCACGGACCAAGCCTTATGCCAGGAGGGACCCAAGATGCCTACGAACGGGTACGGCCCATACTAGAAGACATCGCTGCCAAGGCACAAACAGAACCATGCGTCGCTTATATCGGACCAGGGGCTTCTGGGCATTTTGTAAAAATGGTTCACAACGGGATCGAATACGCCCAGATGCAGCTTTTAGCGGAGACCTATGATCTACTGAAAAACAACCTCAACCTCCCCTATTCAGAAATCCATCTCACATTTAAGCGATGGAATGAAGGTCGGCTGAAATCCTATTTGCTCGAGATTTCTCGAGATATTCTTTCTTTCAAAGAATCAGGATCGGATGGATATTTATTGGACGAGATCAGGGATGTGGCAAAATCCAAGGGGACTGGCAAATGGACCTCCCAATTTGCCATGGATCTTCAGGCACCCGTGCCATCTATTGATGCTGCTGTTTCAATGCGAGATCTATCAAAATATAAACCCTTACGCACTGCCCTGGCAGCTTCCCACCCTAAACTGGATGCCAGTGATAAACCAGGTGTCGCAACTGATGCCTACCTAGAGCAACTCGAACAGGCTCTCTATTTTAGTATGATCTCGACTTTTGGCCAAGGCATGCACCTACTTGCCCGTGCATCGGAAGAATACAATTGGAATCTAAACCTGGGCGACATTGCAAAAATATGGCGCGCAGGTTGTATCATCAGGGCCGAATTTTTAGAAGTTATTTCTGCTGCATTCCAGCGTGACGTGCATCTCCCACATCTCTTTCAGGATATTGAGATCAGAAAACTGCTTGCCTCCACACAGCCGGCAGCCCGATCTATTGTCAGCGACGCTATCCATTCAGATTTATCATTGCCCGTATTCTCAGCCTCCTTAAATTATTACAATTCGCTGCGAAGTCGGCGATTGCCTACCAATCTCATCCAGGCGCAGCGGGACTACTTTGGTGCCCACACCTATGAAAAGAGTGATCACGAAGGGACCTTTCATACCGACTGGTCCGCTCCTATTGACTCGTAAGACTTAAATTTCACATGAAAAAATTAAACAAAAAGCCGGTCATCTTTGTCATTTTCGGCGGCACGGGAGATTTGAACTGGCGGAAAATAAATCCGGCACTTTACAATCTTTATCTTGATGGTTGGATGCCCGACCAATTTTCAATCATTGGCACTGGTCGTTCAAAATTGACAGATAAGAAATATCGTGGAAAACTTCTCGAAGGAGTAAATAAATTTTCCCGCAAGGGTAAAGTCAAGAAAGAAGAATGGGATATATTCTCCAAGAAGCTTAAATATCAAGTTGCGGATGTCACTTTGCAGAACGCATATAGTGATCTATCCGCTCAGATCAATAGCTTTAAGAAAAATTGGAAAGCAGACCCCCTGGTCATTTTCTATATGTCGGTAGGTCCAAATCTATTTCCGATCATCGCCAAGAATCTCAAGAAGCACAAATTGGTGCACAATGTAGAGCATAGTCGAATCGTAGTGGAAAAACCATTTGGTGATGACCTGAAATCCGCACAAGCGCTCAACAAATTATTATGCAATCTTTTTGACGAAAAGCAGATCTACCGCATCGATCATTTTCTCGGCAAAGAAGCCGTGCAAAACATACTCGCTTTTCGATTTGCAAATTCTATTCTTGAGCCGATTTGGAATCGAAACTTTATCGAGCACGTCCAGATATCGGTGACTGAGCAATTGGGTGTAGGAAGTCGGGGTGGATTTTATGAAGGCGCCGGTGCCTTGCGCGATATGATGCAAAATCATTTAATGCAATTACTCTGCTTCATCGCCATGGAAACACCGATTAATTTCCGGGCAGACGAAGTACGAAATCGAAAAGTAGATGTACTGCGATCCCTGCGTCCATTTTCGGGAGAAGACGTCAAGAAAAATGCAGTGCGGGGTCAATATGGACCGGGTTGGATTGAGGGCCAGGAGGTACCAGGATATCGCGAAGAGGAGGGTATCGATAATAAGTCAAATACGGAAACGTTTGCGGCCATGAAGTTCTTCATTGACAACTGGCGGTGGGACGGTGTACCGTTTTATGTTCGGACTGGCAAGCGGCTGCACCAATCGGCATCAGTGATATCTATTCAATTTAGAGATGTACCACACATGGTCTTTGCCGAAGACGCCATTGACAATTGGCGTCAGAATAGACTCACCATCAGTATACAACCTGAGATGAGTATTCGACTTCAAGTGCAGGCTAAAAAACCTGGATTGGAAATGTCATTGCAGACCGTTGACATGGAATTTAACTACAACGAGCAAGCCGATCTGGAATCACCAGGAGCATACGAAACCCTACTTCTAGAGACCATCGAGGGAGACCAAACACTCTTCATGCGGGGCGATGAAATCGAAGCCGCCTGGGCTCTGCTGATGCCAATTCTCAATTCATGGGAATCGAAAGCCAACAATCATTTTCCAAACTACAGTGCTGATTCTTGGGGCCCTGAACTGGCAGAGGCCTTAATCGCACGGGATGGCTACCATTGGTTTTCGATCCCAAACAAAAAGTCCAAGAAATAAGAGATGCACTTACATGTTTATGAAATGGTGGAGGAGGTGGTCGCAGCGTACGCGCAACACTTTGTTGACTCGGCAAATTCTTTTATAAGTAAACAAGGTTTTTTCAATGTCGCCCTTTCAGGGGGCAGTTCACCTAAAAAAGTCTTTACCTTACTGGCCTCCCCAGAATATAGCCATCGGGTCGACTGGCAAAACGTGTATTTCTTTTTTGGCGATGAGCGCTATGTGCCTACAGACCATGCCGAGAGCAATGCAAAAATGGCCAATGAGTCGTTGCTGGGATTGATCGGTATAGACGACAATCAAGTGTTTAAGTTTGATACCACTTTGGCCCCAGCAGCAGCCGCTGAGGAT
>CAJQNM010000746.1 GCA_905479665.1 uncultured Saprospiraceae bacterium | reverse complement strand
TCATTTTTAATTGCACCCAATTGTGGCCGCGTATATTCAGAAAATCCCGGTTCGATGTCAGACCACCATTTTTCATAAGCGGTCCTGAGTTTTGTCACAATTTCAGGATGTGCCGCTGCGATGTCCGTTTTTTGTCCTGGGTCTTCCGCAAGATTGTAGAGTTCATCACCCTTGATCAGCCTCCATTGGTCCATCATCGTGGATGATCGATTCCACTTGATCGGCAGCTCGCGCCGCTGGGTATCGGTGATCAAGATGCGCTCTTTAAATTTGTCTGCAGGCTGCCGCTCGATCAGAGATCTTATACTTGTTCCATCAAAATCGATGCGAGGGTTTTTCAATTCGAGGAGATCAATAAAGGTTGGTGCAAGATCGACATGTGCAGTCAAACTCGCTATGTCGCCAGGCGCTGGTCTTGCTGCCGATGGCATCCGAATAAAACAAGGCACCCTGTGTCCACCTTCATATTCGCTGCCTTTGGTGCCCCTCATGCCAGCATTAAAACCGCGGGTTACGTCTCCATTTTCATCAAACTGGACACCACGTGCGGTGCCATTGTCGGTCATGTAAATGAGCATGGTATTTTCATCCAGCCCAAGGAGATCTAGTTTGTCCAGCAACCTCCCCATGTTTTCATCGAAATTGGTAATCATGCCCAAAAAATTTGCACTGGAAACCTCGTCGATGCCTTGATACGGTTTTATGTAGCTGGAGTCTACGTGAAATGGCCCATGCGGGGCGTTGGTGGCGAGGTACATGAAGAAGGTACTGTCTTGATTTCTTTCGACAAAAGAAAGGGCTTCATTAAACCACGCATCCGTACAATATCCTTGCGCTTTTTCAGGTACTCCATTGCGAAAATAAGTGTCATCAAAATAGTCGTTGTCCCAGTAGTCTGGACCTTGTCCTATCCCACCGCCCCCATGCGCATAGACCTCGTCAAATCCCCGATCTTCGGGTCGGAAAGGATAGCTGTCACCCAAGTGCCACTTGCCGATCATTTTGGTGTAGTATCCATTATCCTGAAAAATATTGCCCAGGGTCTGCTCTTGTGCCGCCAACTGAGATCGCCCTGCAATGGTGTGCCATACGCCCACTCGATTGCAATTTTTACCGGATAGGAGACCGGCACGCGTCGGTGAACAAGTAGTGCCGACATGAAAATTCGTGAGCCGAATACTTTGCTGGTAGAGCCGATCCAGATTTGGAGTTTTAATGTGCGGATTACCATGACAGGCCAGATCACCATACCCTTGGTCGTCTGTCATAACGAGTATGACATTGGTACGTCGATTTTCAGTAGTGGCCATGTCTGCCGACCCACAGGCCCAGAGGAAACAGCTGCAAATGATGAGTTGATACGTGACTTGTTTCATAGGCATACTTGAATGACAGAAGTTAGGAATTTCTCAATAGAGTTTTGATGCGAAGCATAAATCTAAGTGGGTATTACATATCCCTGAGACCACCATCTATTCCATCAGAGTTATCTAGCCCTCATCTTTGTCAGGTCAATTTGAAGAATAACGTCTGGAAAATATTAATGGCCAGCGGACGATCGAGAGCGCTCCCGGAGAGTGCACTAAATATCAGATTGAGGCACCCTTCTAAAGCGGTATATTCGAGCACAATGGAGTGTATACCTTGAAGAGCACGAACGAATTATTGCAATTTTATGGCTGGTGGCAGCTTACGGTCTGCCTTTTTGCGTTCTTGGCATTGCTGATCATCTGGTATCACATTGGTCGTAAGCAGAAAGATTTTGGTCAGGTATTTCTGGCGCTCTCTATCCTTTGTTGGAGCCTGTCGGGTGGGATGGAATTGATCTTTGCTTCTCGAGGAGATCATGCTGGTCACACACTTCACCTAGCTGGGTGGCGCAGTATTTTTTCATTATTCAACAGCGTTTTCATCTTACTTGCCCTGCCATGGTTCCGCTACCTGCCAGGCAAGGTGGCGCCCCTGATTCGATCCAATTACTGGAAATATGTGATTGGGCTGCCTTTCTTATTTGCGCTGTTGCCAACAGTGAGTAAGATGCTATTGGGCAAGAACCTGGGACTGATCAGTGAGCTCGATGTGTATTACGCGGTCTTGACCCTGACATTTCTTGGGTTCGTTTTATGGGAGTCGTTTTCACGAAGAGGATTGAAAGGTATAGCTTGGTTGGCGGTCGCCTGCATTATGGTCACGCTTACTGCCCAGCTATTCAAGTTGACGGGCTCTGAAATAAACATGATGTTGTTTTCTGCCATCTTCAAAACCTGCTTGATCATGATCTTTTTTGCCTTGGCTTTGAGCTGGGTCAAAGAGATCTCGGAGCGTACTGATTTAGTTTCAGATGAAATACAGCTTGCGCTTTTTCAAGTCCGGGCTGAAGGTAGAATAGAATATCGCGTAAAATTGAACCAGCATTCGTTTCAACTTTCTCCCTCGCATTTTGCTCTTTTAGAGCGATTGGCACAGCGTAAGAGAGAGGGAGATCAATGGCTCGAGATCAAACCACGCAATGCCCAACGTGGACGTTCGTACGACATCAAGGATCACAACGAGATAAAACGACTCACCCAGGCGATACTCGATGGCATGTATGGACCGGGTTTATGGACGCGAGAAAAGCATGAAGCACCCTTTAAGAATTCATTTTTTGAACAAGGCGCTCGCAAGATTCGACTTGCCATAGATCCTACACATATTCAGTTTACCGAAAATTGAGTCTTTCGTATTTCGATTAAAAGCAATGCCATTAGGTGCCAGCCTCCCATGGGACCTTGGCCTATTCTGATGGATAATTGTCGTCATACGATCTGCAGACATTTTCGAATTCTTTACGACATTTTGAGATCTGGCCCCCAATAAGCAGGAAATTTTAGACCTAAATGAATTTCTATGCGATATCTATTTGCCTCAGGTTTCGATGATAAGATAAATGACTCCTTCATGCCTATTGCGCAGGCATGGGAAGATCTGATCTTATATCCTGTAACCATAGGAGGCCAATCTTTTCCGATCGTGCTTATTTTTTTGTTGTCTGGTGCAGCCTTTTTTACGATCTATTTTGGCTTTGTCAACATCAGACGTTTTCCGCTTGCGCTCCAAGTGGTGCGCGGTACCTATGATGATCTTGAAAAAGGATTTCGATCCACCGATCCAATCGAGGATATGCCAGGAACGATCCGCGACGAATCCGAGATTGGTGAAGTGAATCATTTTCAGGCACTGGCTACAGCCGTCTCAGGCACTGTGGGCTTGGGCAACATAGCCTTGGTTGCTGTGGCCGTATCAGCTGGTGGCCCCGGGGTGGTATTTTGGATGGTGCTGGCCGGTCTGTTGGGCATGTCGACCAAATTCGTCGAATGTACTTTGGGCGTGAAGTACCGTCGGGTCGGTCCTGGAGGAAAGGTGTATGGTGGGCCCATGTATTATCTATCGCAAGGACTCCAGCTAAAGGGCTTGAAAAGGTTGGGTAAATTTCTATCTGTCGTCTTTGCCATCATGTGTGTTGGAGCTTCTTTTGGAGGAGGAAATGCATTTCAATCCAATCAAGCAGCCGCACAAATCATGACCGTTTTTAATCTGGGAGGATCGGGTAGCGGAACGCTCCTTGGGCTCATGTTTGCATTGTTGGTTGGCATCGTAATCATAGGCGGGATAAAGCGCATTGCCCAGGTCACCTCTCGGATTGTTCCTTTCATGGCTGTGCTCTATGTGCTGGCTGCACTGGTTGTCTTAGGCATTCATTTTCATTTGCTGGGAGACGCCATTGCTTCGATTTTTCATGAGGCATTTACTCCCAGAGCGACCATCGCCGGGGGTACTGCTGGTGTCCTGATTCAGGGCTTTAGAAGGGCCGCTTTTTCTAACGAGGCGGGTGCTGGATCAGCAGCCATTGCCCATGCAGCAGTAAAGACACGCTTCCCGGCCTCCGAAGGCCTGGTCGCTTTGCTCGAGCCATTTATCGATACCGTAGTCATTTGTACCATGACAGCTCTCGTCATAATTATTTTCAATACAGACAATGCATTTGTCTATGGCCAGTTGGTGAGTGATCAAGTCACGATCAGTGCGACTGGTGACCAAATTGGGGGCGTGAATCTCACGTCACTTGCCTTTGAATCAACAATACCGGGATCTTCGTATGTGCTTTCTATCGCAGTCGTCTTATTTGCATTTTCCACAATTATTTCTTGGTCATACTATGGGTTGCAATCCTGGACATTTCTGTTTGGCCGAAGTCTACGGAGTGAAATTGTATTTAAAGTAATATTCCTATTGTTTACAATCCTCGGCTCTGCAATTACGCTAGAAGCAGTGATCAAGTTTTCTGATGCCATGATTTTAGCGTTGGTTTTTCCAAATTTGATCGGATTATTGATCTTATTTCCTGAGGTAAAAATAGAGTTGAGGCAGTATTTGGAGCGTATTTATCGATTCCGTTGTGGGGAGTAATTATTACTGAGGGGCCGACGAATAATAAGTTTCTGTTTTCAGACGATATGCCGATTTTGCCAACAGACAAGATTATCGAGCGAATCCCGACGAAGGAGGGACAAAGGTCTTGTAGACCTTTGAGTGAAGATAACCACGTCCAGTGGAGGGAAAACCGCGGATAGCCAAGCTACCCAAGGCTT
>CAJQNM010000745.1 GCA_905479665.1 uncultured Saprospiraceae bacterium | reverse complement strand
TGTCGACGTCCCATCAGCAAAAAACTTCTCCTCGAAAAAATCCCCCACTTTGCAGTTTTCCTTTTGGCATTGGTTCTGTTCGGTGTATTGTTCACTCCCGAAAAATTCGTAGTCGGCCTGGTTGAAGGAGGCGAGCTTGTTTCGTTGCAGATGCCTTCAAATCTGTCAGGTCTGTCTCCCTTTCTCACTAAGATACTGGTCATCAATTGGCGCCTATGGGCATTTTTCCTTCATCTCATTATTCCGATAAACCTTGCAGCCATCTATCCGAGATTGGCAATACTTGAAGTGCCCGGAGCACTAATCTATCTGATGCCAATCCTGACTATCCTGGTGGCTTATCTTATTTTCAAATGGAGGTCTACGAAGCCTTTTCTGATTTTCAGTTTCCTGTTTTTTCTTATTGCCATTTTACCTGCCATTGCGCTCGCTGAAACTGGCACCAACACTCTTTCCGATCGATACACCTACCTACCAGGGTATGGTGTTTTCCTCCTTCTGGCATTGTCCATTCGAGCCCTATTGGATAGACGACCCTCGATCAATCGTAGGTGGTGGCAAATCTCCGGAGCGCTGATCGTCATACTCTCCATTGCGTGTCATTTCCAGGTGCGGGTATGGAAAAACAGCGAAACTCTTTGGACGAACGCGATAGAAAAATATCCTAATAATCCATTCGCATTTAACGGACGCGCCAGCCACTATCTCGAAACGGGTGATATCCCTAAGGCTCAACAAGATTTAGAGCATTTAACACAGCTCTCCCCTGATTTCCATCAAGGATTCCTAAATCTGGGAAGAGTCTACCGCATGCAAAAACAATACGCCAAAGCTCTGGAAATGTATAACCGTGCGATAGCACTAAACAGTGAATATGCGGAAGCATTTGTCAATCGTGGGAACGTCTACCTAGATCTTAAGAATCTGGATCAGGCAGAGAAAGACTATCAAAGATGCATTGAGATACAGCCAACCAACCTACATGCCATAACTAACCTGGGTTCTCTTTATGCGATGCGAAAACAGCTCGATTTGGCCATGAAGCAATTCTCCCTATCTCTGAGCATCAATCCGCAGTTTCTCAATGCACTTAAGGGCCGCACCTTAGTGCAGACTGAGCAAGGCCTGAAATCTGAGGCCCTCATGACTCTAGATCAATTGCTCGCTATCGATCCGACCAATCAAGAAATGCTCATTTTAAAAAGCCAATTGATGGCGAATTAAAATCGCTTCCCCCATCAATGCGTCGAATATGGTGAGGATCATGGGGACGACCGCGCTCTACAGTTGCGATAGCAACAACTAAAGAGTTTAGAGCAGTTCCCTGTAATTAGGAATGACGACCTTTATATCCACATCTTCCCAAACTTTATCCTGATGATATGAGCCGCAATATGAATTTAGAATCATGAGAGGATCATTGTCTGTAAAAAACAACCGGATATCTTCGATTCTTCCCTGCAATATTAGATCGTTTTCCACCTTCAATACCTTAAATTCAACTGTCTGTGGTATTTCGTTAATGACTATTTCAATGTTTGCGGCTGAATCGTCAATATTCAGTACCCGTCCGGTAATTTCGTCGGTGAAATGTTTGAAGAAAAACTCGATGAGGTTTTGAGTAGCTTCGAAATTGGTCGGAATTTGAGCTGAATGCGTGTTGATCGATAATTCTGCCCCCGAAAAGCATGAAATATGCTGAGATTGGTGGTCACTGCCATCACTTTGCAGACCCACAGACATGCTGGTAAAGGTGCCTGAGACAGGAACTCTCTTGCTCATATCAGGTAATTTGTATGCGGTCCATTTCACTATGATTTCCGACCCTGGTCCCCCCATACCATACCTGTCTTGCAAACACGCGGGAATGAGCAATAGCAAGGTCAGGCCGGCCAGAGCCAACTTGAAAAAAATCTTCATATTTCAATTTGTGCAAGGGAATGCCTGACTCATAGCCAAGCACTGAGTGTTTACCCTGTGAATATATCTACGTCCTTATCCTATACTGTAATTCTGCAAGAGTGCAGATTTCGGTGTGCTACAAGATGAAGATACCACTATAGCGCATATTATTGGCTGCTTTTCCTTATTTAACCCAATTTATTCATTAGAACAAGCCAAAATACCCGCGAACTCAAGGACGTCCTGTAATTTTCCTTCTCACCGTAAGAATGCCTACGATTGCGAGGCAAAACCACAGTGGAGCCCTTGATTTCATTGGTTTTTTGACTTTCGCGACGAAAACCCAATGCATAAATTGGGTTTAACTTTTGATGGATGTGCTGCAATGACCCGCCAGAGGAGGTATGAGTCATTCATACAATCTGCTGCCAGGTCTTCCACCAAATCTCGGATCTTTCTGAAATCCGTTTTGGGGAAATAGCGCTTTATCAACTTGAGAAACTAAGATAAGATTAACCCAACTTATGCATTAGATTATCTGCTACAAGCCAAAATACCTGCGAACTCAAGGACGTCCTGCAATTTTCCTTCTCACCGTAAGAATGCCTACGATTGCGAGGCAAAATCACAGTGGAGCCCCTGATTTCATTGGTTTTTTGACTTTCGCGACGAAAACCCAATGCATAAATTGGGATTGAGGATCACTATTTATTCAGATCTTTGTCCCTTAAGCGAGTTTTACACATCTTAAGTCCAGTAAAGGGTGAATACCAATGAGTGAAATAAAGGTACAGGAAGAAATCCGCGAAAAACGCACTGCGATAAAATCAGTGGGAGTAGCCATTGCCGAAATTGCGGAGCGCTACGAAACCGATGCCGAGACCAGAGACCGACTCGCTCGTCAGATCGATCATGTCAACGAAAATTTTCTCTTTGTCATCATTGGTGAGGTGAATGCCGGGAAAAGCAGCTTTGTCAATGCACTGCTGGATGCTCCCATCTGTGCTATCAGCCACGACATCTGCACCCAGGATGTGCAGAAAATCTCTTATGGCCATTCAGAAGAGATCATCCGTGATACACACGAGCACATTACCAAGCGGTCTTATCCAGCAGAAATACTAAAGGAAATCACCATCGTCGATACACCAGGTACAAATAGCCGCGAACTTGATCATCAGATGATTACGGAAAACTTTATTCCCCTCAGTAATTTGGTGGTGTTTGTTTTTCAAGTAGACAATATCCACGTACAATCCGCCTGGGATCTATTTGCAAAAATCAAAGAGGCATGGAGTAAGAAAGTAATCTTTGTACTGACCAAGAAAGATCGCTACACGGAAGAAGAAATCAGCAACTATACAGGTACCCTGACTAAATATGCCGAAGAGAGCGGTATCGGAAACCCCACTATTTTTGCCACTTCCGCCAAACTAGAAAGCGAAGGAAACACCTCTGAAAGTGGATTTGATCCGCTGAGAGCCTACATCAATGACAATGTCTTAGATACTGCCGCTCAGGAGAAAATTGCGGAAGATGTCAAGATACTTTCTAAACTACTGGCCGACATCGAGCAAGAATTTGATCTGAGGCAAGAAAAATTAGATCAAGATGCGGCTGCCCGCAAGCGCATCGATGAGCTGATGATGGAGAAGGAGAAACTAGCCTTTTCAAATATCGATGGTTTAGCAAACCGCTGCATGACAAATTATGATCGACAGACCAATGCCACCTTGCAGGAATTGCGAGAAGGAATCGGGTTCTTTAAGCTCACCTTCAAATCCATTCGTTCTATTTTTGGAGGAGAGACCACTAAAAAATGGCTAGAAGATCTCAGTGAGAACCATGTCAAAGAACTCAATGAAAGCACCAACCGCATACTGCAAGACGGCGTGGATGCGATCAAGAGTGACATCACCTACATGGTCGTTGGGGTAAAAAACGAACTCGATGCGCTCAATCAGGCAGAAGTGAAGCCATTCGAGATGTTTCGCGAACTGGATGCACGTCGCACCGAGTTATTGCAATCTCTGCGCACCAATCTCACTGACTTTATCGAGAAGTCGCCCATCTTTAAGGGCGAAGGGGTCTTTGATGAGCGTGGGGTCGACTACAAGGGAGTGCAGGTTGCAGGGGGTATCGCGGCCATCGGCACAGCCATCGCCGTCATATCTCAAGGAGCCGTCATAGACATGACCGGCGGTGTAGCCACTGCACTTGGGCTCTTGGTTGCAGGTGGTATTGCCGCCACCCAAAAGGGAAAATACATTCGGAAAGTACGGGAAGCACTTGATGAGAAGAAAATCATGTTCCGCACTAATTTGGAGTCAAACCTAAAGAGCTACATCGATCTGATTCGCCAGAGCATCAATGATCAGTTTGCTTCTTTTGATCAGCACCTGGTAGAAGAAAAGGGTAAAATTGCTCAGTTTCGCGAAGAGGCCGAACGGCTGAAGGCGAAATTGGAATCGGTTTAGTATCCGACGCCGACAGATTTGGCGAGCTTCAACAGCTTCTTATCCAGAGTGAGCAGACTAGCATCAAACTCAAGTGCAAGGGCTAAATAAAAGCAGTCGTAGGTAGAGTGATTACTTGCCAGTGCAAGCTCAAATGCTTTAGAGGTGAGATTCAAATCATCAACAAATTCATCGACAAAATCGCATGCATCATTAAATATCTCGAACGCGTGTTCGTGTTCGAGCTCCGTGAATTTTGCATATTTCCAAGCAGCATTGATGGCCTCATAGACAAATAAACCTGGCGAAATGATTTCAGAAAATGTTTTGAGGGCATCCTCCACCACTTTTGCATCTTCCACACCTCGTACAATTCCAAAAGCTGCACTAACATCTAAAACGCCAATCATCTATCTCGGTCAGCTCTGATCCAAGATACAATGTCTGGCTCCGCAATAATCGGCAAGTTCTTGCGATCCCGTTCAATGCGGTCGAGTAACTTTTTCCTCCTTGCCCGCCCATCCTTGAGCAAACCTCGGCGAAGGATAACAATAGCTTGTTGGGTAAGACTGCGTTGCTCAAGGTCAGCTTCTTGCTTAATGGCTGCATACAAATCATCAGGCAGATTTCTAATCTGAAGTGAAGGCATAACTAATGTTTGCCTTAAGATACGCATTTTACTTAATGTGCATGCATATTGCATGCAATTGCGGTCGGCGAGATAAGAGCTAAAAGCCAAACAGAGACTCCAAATTTGAAGCCACTCCAAAACGGACACCCCAATTTTGATATTTAAAGTCTTGCCAAGAGGTGACAAATTCTATCCGGAATATGCGGAATAAATAATTAATTGAATAACCCAGCTCTCCATAATGTTTTGAGGTAGGGGTCTCGAGCAAGTTGACAAACAACGCCTCTCGGATACCCCGTTGTCTCATGTTGTGAGAGCGCGTGAGGAGCAGTTTTCGAAATTGAAAATGACTATGCACGGTCAGGTATTTCTCTGAGGTGCTAAAGGAATAGTAGTCAAGCAATCGAAAAGTCTTGGTCGGGTCGTAGGAAACAAAGGGAGTAAGGTTTGCAGCAAAGTGTTTAAATTCAGGAAATGGTATCGGATTTTTCGACTTAATAACCCCACCAAGAATATTGAGACTGAGCGTACCTCGAATGCCTAAGTTCCAGCTGTGATTTAGACCCAATTCTGCCCGTAAATAATCAGTACTTATCTCTTGATTATGCGAAAAAGCTCCACGCAATGCCAGTGATATTTCGGGAGTGGACTGTGAAACAGCAGAGCGTTTTCCATTTCGGATCTGGTATTTCAGCCATGGTCGACTGGTGACTGCAAAGTCGACCTTCGTCATCTGATACCGATCAAAGTCGGTCAGTCCAATTTCATTGTTAAGTGGTACGTTGCTGGAGTATTCTCGATTCTTTACATTTATGAAGCGACCATCCCATTGATTTCTCTGTTGGTTATTTTCTTCCCATTTGGCACCCAGTGAAAATCGCCAACGGCCCTCGATCTTGGTAGAGAAATTTAAGGAGACAAAGTCTCTCTTGAGTAGTTTCATGAAATTTCGCTCCAGAAATAGCGTCGTAAAATCATTAAATAACGGAGTGATCGGTTCCTCTTCATTTATTTGCACCATGGCGCTGCCACCATGCACCTGCATGTTCCAGCTTCCTTCTTCAGGATCTAAAGAAAAGTGGCCTCGTCCCAGAAAGAGCTTATTATTAAAGCCATAGTGCAACATCCCTCCCAGCGCCGTTTTTAAATGATCGCCCTGATGCCGATAGGTGAGGCCAATTTCGGAATTGAATCCCTCGACCGTATTGACGTGCGTGCGCTCCAGTGGAGCCAAATATTGCAAGCTTGATTTTTTCCCCAAACCATAGTTCGCTCCAAGGAGCAGGTGCTCTAGTTTAAATTTGCTCCGGCGATGGATATCGATCGATGATCCCGTGTTGCTCAAGGTGACGGTCACACTATCGACACCAGAATCATCTTCGTTCTCTGTCGCCTGCTCCGTCGTGTCCATTGCTGCCATTGCATCATATCCCTTCACCTCATAATCTGTGAGGGGAATCGGCCTAATTTTTGACCAGTAGGTACTGTCCCTCTTATACGCCAGTGAATCGACTTCACGCGTTTCTATGGCCACCACATTAATCATGGTATCTGTGCGGTTATTGCGTTCTTCTTTTTCATACTCCCGCATCATTTTACGCAACGTTTTGGGAGTCAGTTCATCTTGGGTACTGATGCCGGCCAAGGGGTTTTCCGGTAATTTCTTTTCTTTGGCTGTTTTATCCAGTTCCTTGGCTTTGTCCTTTTCCAGCTTGGCATCGACGATTTCAAATTCGTAATTTAAGTCTTCGTTCAGATCGATCTGATAATCACCAAAATTTGCCAGGTATCTTCCTTCAAAGGAAAAGCCAAAGACCTTTCCGCTCACATCATAGGCCTGATTGATGGGCATCCAAACCCGGGGAAGCACGGGTTGGAAGATGTGCTTTAAATCAAAACGAATACCGAACATGCTGGTACTCAACTCCAAGCTATGGATCGCCCATTCCTGATCGACGATGTATAGCATACCCTCAAACACATGATCTCCTTTTGATCGAGGAGTAACCTTGATACGATTTATGGTATGCTCCCCCTCGGTAGAAAAACCCATGTACTCAAATCGATAGTACGCAAATGCTTTGGGCGACAAAGGGCTCACTGCATTGGCTATCTCGGGCTCATAAAAGCTGGCCTGGATAAATGAATTAGGGCTCGACTGATATGTATTGCCATGAGTGTACACTGACTTGACAATTTCTTCATAGGTATTCGGTCTTCGGTAAGTTACTTCCGAGACAGATTCTGAGACAAATGCCGTTGATGTATCTACGCCCTCCTCTTCGAGGGCACGCAGTATGCGTCTACGAAACAACCTGGGCACCCCTTTCAATCTCCCCGATCCCTTTAAGTAGACCTCCACTGTATAGCCGTCGATTTGATTGCGATGGAAGTCGGCTTTGGCAATGGCGCGCCGCATAATCGTAAATGCTGGATCTTCCATGTCACTGCCTACCACGACCTGCGATAGATCAAAAACTTCTGGCAACAACTGCAACGAGATCGATTGCTCACCGGCGGCGATGGTCAATTCTTGAGATTTCGATTGGTATCCGAGATACTTGGCGACCAGAGTATAGGTTCCCAATCCCAGTTGCAGTGAGAATACTCCATCTAGATTTGTGGCTGTCCCGAGCTGTTGTTCTTCGATCCAGATCGTAGCGTACGGGAGAGGTTCTCCATTTTCGTCAGTTACCGTTCCCTCCAGAATTTGCGCTCCGAGAGAGGACAGACCCAGAAGCAATACGTTCAGTACAAGAAGTAACTTTTTCATTGATCGCAGCAAGATATATGGAGGAAGACGGTTGTTGAGCTGATGTGTTACGCTTTAAGTTCTTTTTAACCTTCGGTGCTGACACCAG
>CAJQNM010000744.1 GCA_905479665.1 uncultured Saprospiraceae bacterium | reverse complement strand
TGAGTCTCCTCCGGAAAGTGCCATCTTCACAAAATGAGACTATTTTGGATGAAATTTACGCTTTTTCGAAATTGGGTGATGCCTGAGTATCAGCCAGTTGAGAAAAATGGAAAGATCGCCAAAAAGAGCCATTTTTGATTTGGTGAGTTTCCGGAGGAGACTCAATGTTCTAATAAAAATTTTCGCAACATATTCAGAGCATAGGTTGCCGCGTACTGAATATTCAGTAAACGATTTTTTCCAATTAAAATTTGCTCACTGTGGGTGTCTCCAAGGGCACCGACGGTTATGCACACCGTTCCCACTGGCTTTTCTTCTGTGCCTCCTCCGGGCCCGGCAATGCCTGAAATGGCTATCCCCAGATCCGCAGGGATACTTGCTAAGAGCCCCTCGACCATCGCTTCAGTCACCTGGGTACTCACAGCACCATGACTGGCAATCAGGTCTGGCGCAACGCCCAGGTGCTCGGATTTTACTTCGTTGGCATAGGCAATCACCCCTCCCTTGAAATAGGAGCTTGAGCCCGCTACGCTGGTGATCTGATGCGAGAGATAGCCACCTGTGCAGCTTTCAGCAGTAGCCAATTGCAGACCTTTTTCTTTCAGAAGTTGACCAACTGCGTATTCGAGGGTATCATCATCGTAGCCGTAAAAAGGCTCACCGATAGCGGCCACGACGGCCACTACAGCAGTATCTACCTCGTTTTGAATCTGCTCTCGCAGCAGACCATTTTTATACAATCGTATACGCACTTGACCACGCGATGGCAAATAGGCGATGCCCACCTGATGCTGGTCTAGTATGGGTTCCACCAGTTCTGCCAAGCTGGATTCTGGGATACCGACCGTACGGACCGTACGTTTGACCAATACTTGAGTGCTGGAGGCGGTAAGGCGAGGCAGTACTTCGTGGGTCATGAGGTACTTCATCTCGTGTGGTACACCAGGCATCGAAACGAAAATGGTGTCTTCATACTCAAACCACATACCCGGAGCAGTACCCATTTGATTGATGAGAAGATGGGCTTTCTCGGGCATCATGCATTGATCACGATGTGCATCCGTGAGTTTGATATTGCGTTTGGCAAAGAGGCGCTGGATCCGATTGTAGGTTGAATCTGAAAACACCATCCCGCATTTCATGAAATCGCAGAGTACTTGTTTGGTAATATCATCTTTGGTGGGACCAAGGCCACCTGTCATCAGAACCAAATCTGAATGCTCAGACGCCCGCTCAAGTCCGGCCCGTATTTCCAGATGACGATCGGGGAGTGACTCGATACGGGCCACCTGGATGCCAATGTCATAGAGTGCTTGTCCGATCCAAGCAGAATTGGTGTCCACGACCTGACCAATCAACAATTCGTCTCCTACAGTGAGCAAGGTTGCTTTCATATGAACTTTATTTCTGAGTGGGCAAAGCTCCGGGATTCTCCTGACTTGATGAGCATTTTCAATTTTCCGTCAGGATCGATGCCTTCGATCATCCCCTGAAATAGATCTTGTTTTTCGTCGAGATAGGTGCTCCAAACGCCGCGGCGGTAGAGTAGGCGATGATATTCACGATCCAGGATTTCTTGATTATTCTTCATCTCTTGGTACCTCTGCGTAAGTGCCCGAGATAGTGCTGCCAAGACCTCTGCACGATCAAACGTTTTGCTTTTAAGCAGGCTGAGGCTAGTCGCCCGAGTGAGATCTGCATTAAAACGGGTTTGATTTACATTGAGGCCTATGCCGACCACAGTACTGATTAATCGATCTCCCTGCAGGGTATTTTGAATCAAGATTCCGGCGATCTTTTGCGAGTTCACATAAATGTCATTTGGCCACTTTACTTCCGCCTCGAGATCTGCTACCTCGGCAAGCACTTGCACCAGTGCCAGACTGACACATTTATTCAGGTAGAAGGCCTTAGACAAGGGGAGAAAGGTGGGATACAGAATGGTACTCATAAGTATGTTTTGGCCGGCGTCACTGTGCCAGTTGTTTTGCATCTGGCCACGACCCGCCTGCTGAAAATCCGTGGTGATTACTAATCCTTCGGGAGGCTTTTCCTGCCGCAGCAAGAGCAGTGCCGTATCGTTTGTCGATCTCAACTCGGCGTAATGCTTGCGAACCTTTCCGACTTGGCAAACGTTACTTTCTTTACTCATTTTATAGTAGTTTTGTTACGATGAGATTGAGGGATCAAGAGTAGAACTTTTTAACAAGTAAATTTGAAAATACGCAGTCAGGCTGTAGATGAGAAGGTTAGTGAACTGGATCTGAATGACTTGGTAATCGATGCACTGAAAGACATCAAAGGTAAGAACATCGTCAAACTAGATCTGACCGAACTGACTGATGCTCCCACCGATTTTTTCATCATTTGCGAAGGAGAATCTTCGACGCAAGTGAAGGCCTTGGCCGATAATGTGCAAAAGCGGGTCAAGGCAGAAATGGGATTGTTATCCAACCATCTCGAAGGCAGTACAGGATCAAAATGGATTTTGGTAGATTATTTTAATACGATAGTCCATATTTTCTATTCTGAGACGCGTGAATTTTACGATCTAGAAGACTTGTGGAGCGATGCTCATTCTACCCACTACGATAGTTTCTAAAACTTACAAGGGGTAAAACTATGGAAGACCGAAATTCGAATAAAGACGATAACGAAAAGAAGGACAACAAGCGCTTCAATAAATTCAATTCTTTTTGGATTTATGGACTGGCGGCCTTGATCCTCTTTGCTACCCAATTTCTCTTTTCAAAAAATATAAATACCCAGGAAGATATCTCCTTTCAGGATTTTTCGGGTTTCGTGCAGAATAAGGACGTTGAGAGTGTCGAAGTGATCAATAGCAAGATCGCACACGTCTACATTCGCAAAGAGAGCCGGAGCAGCGAGCGTCATCGCAAGGCCAATCAGAATCAGTTCAACATGAATGGCCCGCAGTACAAGTTTAACATCGGGTCTGTTGACATCTTTAGCCAAGATTTAAAAGCGTTGAATGAGAGCCTTCCAAGGGAAGATCAGATTCACGTGACCTATAAGGAAAAGGTCAATGTTTGGGGCAATCTTCTCAGCTGGTTGCTTCCTATCTTTTTGATCGTGGCCATCTGGTTGTTTATCATGAGACGCATGAGCGGTGGGGGCGCTGGACCGGGAGCTCAAATTTTCAACATCGGTAAGTCGAAGGCTACCCTCTTTGATAACAACACGGCCGTCAATGTCACCTTTGCGGATGTGGCAGGTCTGGATGAGGCCAAAGAGGAGGTCATGGAAGTGGTTGATTTTCTCGAAAATCCGAAAAAATATCAGGCCTTAGGAGGGAAGATTCCCAAGGGCGTTTTGCTAGTGGGCCCTCCTGGCACAGGCAAGACACTGTTGGCAAAGGCCGTAGCTGGAGAAGCTGGTGTGCCGTTTTTCTCGATATCAGGTTCTGATTTTGTAGAGATGTTTGTCGGTGTGGGCGCCTCACGGGTGAGGGATCTGTTTCGTCAGGCACGAGAAAAAGCACCTTGCATCATTTTTATTGATGAGATCGATGCCATCGGTCGCTCACGCGGGCGCAACAACGTGCCCGGAGGAAACGACGAAAGAGAAAATACGCTCAACCAAATTCTGGTTGAGATGGATGGATTTAATACGGATAAGGGAGTAATCCTAATGGCAGCAACGAACCGTCCAGACGTGTTGGATCCAGCCCTACTCAGACCAGGTCGCTTCGATCGCCAGATTGGAATAGACCGACCTGATTTGGTGGGCCGCGAACAAATTTTTAAGGTACACTTGAAAAATATCAAGATCGGACCAACCGTCAGAGCAGATTCTCTCGCAGAGATGACACCCGGTTTTGCTGGAGCTGACATCGCTAATATCTGCAATGAAGCTGCTTTGGTAGCAGCTCGACACGAGAAGAAGTTTATCGACATGGAAGACTTCAACTATGCGCTCGATAGAGTCATCGGGGGTCTTGAGAAGAAAAATAAATTGATCTCCCCCAATGAAAAGGAGATCATCGCATTTCATGAAGCAGGCCATGCGATCTGCGGTTGGTTTCTTGAGCATGCTTCTCCGCTGGTCAAGGTGACTATTGTACCGAGGGGAGTGGGTACGCTGGGGTATGCTCAGTATCTGCCCAAGGAAGAGTACATCATTCGCACGGAGCAACTCCTTGATCGAATGTGCATGACTTTTGGAGGACGAGCTGCAGAGAAACTTGTGTTCGGTAAGATTTCTACTGGAGCACAAAGTGATCTGGACCAGGTGACGAAAATGGCCTACAGCATGATCGCGATGTATGGGATGAACGAGGCAGTTGGTAATGTCTCTTTTTATGGCATGTCGCAAGACCAATTTACCAAGCCATACTCTGACGAGACCGCCGCACTGATCGATACAGAGGTCCGAAAACTGGTCGAATCACAGTATGCCCGGGCGCAAGAATTTCTCAAGAAGTATCGCAAAGAATTAGACATTCTTGCCCGTGAGCTTCTGGATAAAGAAGTACTCCTCAAATCGGACGTTGAAAAGCTGATCGGTCCACACCCGTTTTCTCCCTCCAAGCCGGTCGAAGAAGATGGTCCATTGGATATAGTAGATGAGACCCCTGCACCAGGTGCAGCAGATCCCGATCCACTCAGCTAAAGAAGTAAAATCTATCGCGTCTACTACGTTGTTTCTTCCAGTTCGCTTTTGACCAGCAGCTGAAATCCGTTGCCATGAATATTAACGATCTCAATATTTGGATCAGGCTTCAGGTACTTTCGCAGTTTGGTGACAAAAACATCCATGCTTCTGGCAGTGAAGTAGTTGTCTTCACCCCAAATCTTAGTAAGTGCCTCTGAGCGAGCAAGCACATCATTTTTGCGCAAGCAAAACAGACGCAAGAGATGAGCCTCTTTAGGAGAAAGCTTGTCTTTGTGATCTCCAGCGGGCCCTGAAAAGGTCAAGATTCGAAGGGGATAGTTGAAATGAAAGTAGCCTACATCAAATTCCTTGATGTCCTCTTCCACATCTGCTTTTTGCTGACTCCGCTTCAATATTGCTTGTATCCTAAGCAGTAACTCTTCCGAGTTGAAGGGCTTGGAGATGTAGTCATCGGCACCAATCTTAAATCCCTCCAGCACATCGTCCTTCATGGTCTTTGCGGTGAGAAAAATGATTGGCATTTCTTTGTCTTCTTCGCGGATTTCTTTGGCCAGGGTAAAACCATCCTTGCGAGGCATCATGACATCGAATATGCACAGTTCGAAGTCGTCTCGCTTATAGGTTTGATATCCTGCCTCACCATCCGATTCCAGAGTCACATCAAAATCATGCATTTCTAGGTATGATCTCAATACGTCACCGAAATTCTGGTCATCCTCCACCAGAAGGATTCTTTGTTTCTGTTCATTCATGGTGTGACTATTAACTTGTTGTAGTTAAAAAAAGGCTTATGCTCTAGTAAACGTCCATATGTTAATTTTCGTGCGTGTCTCCTCGAGGGAATGTGAGGCTAAACCTCGTCCCTACACCCGGCTCACTCGTCACGTCGATTGATCCCTTGTGAGCTTCAACCATTGCTTTCACATAACTCAGGCCCAAGCCAAAGCCTTTGACATCGTGTAGATTGCCGGTGTGGACGCGATAAAATTTGTCAAATATATGTTTGAGTTGTTCTCGGGTCATCCCTATACCATTGTCCTGAAAACTTATTTCCACCTCCTCCTTTTTGTCTCTGGTGGAGACGACAATTTTTGGACTCTCCCGTGAGTACTTATTCGCATTATCCAGTAGATTGCGCACGATGTTGGTTAAGTGTGTTTGATCAGCATATATGCCAGGGTTTTTTGCCTGAAGGTCTGTTTCGACTAAGCCTTGGCGTGCCTGGACCTCGAGATTTACATGCTCTACGGCCTGGTTGATGATTTCATGTAGATTAAGTGCTGTCTTGGTTAGCTTGAAATCGCGTTTTTCCAAAAGGGCCATTTGCAAGACTTTCTCGACTTGACCCAGCATCCGCTTGTTTTCCTGCTTTATGATCCGGGTAAATCTGCCGACTTTTTCGATGCTGTCGCGGACCATTGGGCTTGTGATAGAGTCGGCGGCAAGATTGATAGTGGCGATAGGTGTCTTAAATTCATGGGTCATGTTGTTGATAAAATCGGTCGTCATCTCAGACAATTTCTTTTGTCGAAAAATGATCTGAATGGTGTAGACGAAACAAAGCAAGATGATTGCCGTGAAGAGCACCGACATGAGAATGGTGGGCCACAAATCTTCGAACACGACCCGGTTGGCATTGGGGAATGCGATAAACAGCTTGCCCAAGGCCTTTCCTGCTTCCGGATCCAAAAAAAGAGCAATGCTGTAGGGAGAATTGAGCAGACTGCGATCGAGAACCGTCACAAATTGTCCGTCGTCTTCTTCCAATACGATGTAGTGACCATTCTGAATCACAAATGCCTCTTGCTTACTGGAAAAAATCCCGTAATCATAATCGATCATGATATTGCGGCGCTCTAGCTGATGCTCGATGTAGCGATTGAGTTTCTCAATGCTGCCTATCCGGTCTTCGAGCGACTGTTTGGCCAGTAGGCTATTGAGCTGCATGGACTCCACAATGGTGATCTTATCGGTAAATCTGCTGCGGTATGCAGTGGGGGATAGATCTTGCGTGATGTCCAGTAAGGAGTCTCGCGAAAAATAACGGTCGAGCTTGGATAGCCCTGCTCCCTGCGAACCTGGGTCGGCAGAGAGGAGATTCATGTCGAGTAGGTTGTAATCTTCGACTAGAGCCTTCTCTACATGGTTGAGGGCGGCACTCACTTCCTTGTCAAATTTGGCCTGATTGAGACTGATGTTGGTACGAATCCAATAACTCTGTATCGCGATGATGCCCAGCAACGCGACAGCCATTAGCCCGATCAGTATCCAAATATATTGTCTCTTCATACGTACTCCCTTTCCAAAGATCTGCTATTTGCTGATCCTGCCCAAACACTAAAACAGCTGCATTCACCCTAAATTCGGTTGTGCTAACAAATCCTTAAGAGAACAGCACCTGTGGGTCATGATCTACTATCTAATCCAACATACTGAGTACTAAAGCTTTAACTGGCATTTAACGTTTGTCGTTTTCAATTAAATTGGGCTTTGCAGTAACTTTAGCTCCATTGTAAAGACTAATTTTTGAAGACATGAAAACATATGCAAATTCGATGCTCAAGGGGTTCTTTTGCCTTTCTCTTATTGTGGCCATCCATCACCTGCCTACCATGGCGCAGAATGCGGATGGAGGTTCCACAAAGCTGATCATCATCAAAGAGCGTATCGATGCCGAGGGCAATAAGACCGTCGAGCGTATCGAGAAGGAGGGCAAGGAAGCGGAAGACTTTGATATGGAAAATTGGAATAGCCAGCAAGGTAATCCGGACATTTTCTGGAAGCGCTTTGATTTAGGCAGTGAGGACTCGCCTCTAGATGGCTTTGACTTTGATGGAGAGATGCCAGATTTTCAGCAATTCTTTGGGGGCTTTTTTGGAGAAGACGGCAAGATGCAAGGTTTTGGCGGCATGCGTCCCTTCGGCATGGAAGCAGATAAACCTCGTTTGGGTATACAGATCCAATCTCAGGAGACACAAGAAGGAGTGCTTGTCATGACAGTGCAAGCGGGGTCAGTGGCAGAAGAGGTTGGGATAGAGATTGGAGACATCATTCTCGCTGTAGATGGGGAGTCTGTCTCGGAGCCCGATGAGCTGGCACAGATCATTCAGTCGCATGAGTTTGGCGATGAGATTTCACTTGATATTTTGCGTGATGAGAAGCATCTTACTTATGAGGTGCAGCTGGGCGCAAAAAAGGAGAAGGAAATTAAAACACGTAAGCTATAAACGGAGTCTTACTCCAAAGAGAACCGAACGGTAAGACCAGAGTTAATATTGGTGATTGGGTACGATCTGGAGGTCTTTGGCTCTGTGCGATTGTAATCAAAAAAGAAGGTGAGGGTAAGGTTGTCATTGACATCGTAGTCGATCGCAGGGCTGATCCGAATCTGCTTCGTACCCCGCGAAGCTTGTGCCTCGATATCCGTATCAAATCGATGGATGAGTGAAGCGTTGTCACTAAAGGAGAAATCAAATCGCAGTTCCATCTCATTGCCATTTACCTGCTTTTTTCGTCCGGGGTTTTGGGCGTCATCATCGGCCTCTTTCTTCTGGCTCTTCCTAGTTCGTTGCTTGCGCTTACTCTTGCTATATAAGAATGGGAGAAAAACATTTTGGATTTTATATCCAAAACCTACCACGTAGTCTGTGCGCCGATTTTCATTGAGTTGATTGTCCGTAAAGCTTAGATCGAGGGTTCGAGCTTTATTCATATCCACCCGTATAGTCATATCATTTCGAGTCTTGATATTGAGGCCCAAGAGCGGCTGGAATGCCTCGGTAATGCTGACGGCGGGTATTTCAAAGCGACTATAAAAATTGCCAGTTATGTCGTTGGTGTTAACTGCTTTATCGTTGGGAGCATAATCGTAATCAGTGTTGTAACTATTTACCGAGAGTGTGTTGCGATAGCCATGTGTGAGACTAAAGCTCTGAAAGATATCTTTGAAAAAAGCCACTTTATTCAACCCATTGTAGGATAGTTGCCAATTCGGTTTGGGTACGATATCAAATATATTGAGTTTCACTTTCTTGGGATCGGTGCCGGTGTACGAAGCGATAAATGCAGGGATGAGCACATCACGCTGTAGTCGACCAAAGCCCTCTGTGTACTCACCGCCGTCTTCGGTGTGTGCGGTACCTTGTTCGCCGATGCGCTGGGAAATGATCGAGCGCATGTTTTCAAAATTCTCGAAGAGATTGTCTATGTCTTTTTCACTATCATCAAAGAGCGTCTTGAGGCTAAGATACGTGATGGTGTACGATCCGACATCACGTGGAGCCAGGCGTTTGTGCACTCCACCACGTTCATCTACCTTGAAAAATTCAGAGTGATTTTCGACAAAGTTGTAGTCCCAATTTACTTCCAATCTAAAGTCCTTAAAAGGCTCGATACTTAAAGCCGAATTCCATTTTTTGGATTTGGTGAGAAATACCTCCTGATTGAGAAATATATTGTCCGTGATCCAATCATTTTCGGGACTCACCGCATCTTCAAACCATTGATCATCTGGCTGAAAGCCCAAAATAAATTCGGTGCCGGGAGCTTGCCAGTTCTGATCCATGCCCAAAAAGCGGGTCTGTGGCTTGAAGCCAGGAATCACCGATCCAATATTTTCGGAGTAGGTGAGTCGTGCTTTGCGCAACATCATTAAGGGACGTAAAACGACTTTTTCCAGAGCACTTGGTTCTCTTTCTTTTTTGTCGCGATCTTTGTCATCGTCCTTTTTCGCGTTGCGATTAGGAAGCTGCCGGGTGCGGTTATTGGTACTTGCCCGAGCGGAGCCATTTATTTTTTTCAGGTAAGGGATCTTATTGTAGAGCTTTACAAAATCAAGCTCACCAGTCACTTGACGGTTGGCCGTGTTTTGTATCACATTTCCGAGGGAGTCGACATTGAGTGCTGCTGCATTCCATGAGTAACTCGCTTGGTATTGACCACGTACCTGAGCAAAATCCAAGACAGGAAAATGTTGCAAAGGAACCGTGTAGCTCAGGTTGATGTCGTGGGTGTAATCTTTCGTGCGACCAAGATTGCGCAGATTTTCCCAAATCAGATCTTTATTTGCATCCTGAGTAAATCCAGCATCGCGCTCATTGAGCTCATCGATCACAGAATTATTTAGGGCATTAAATCGGAACTTGAGTGATTTAGTAAAATCCCAGTTGAGATTATAATTGCGTTCCCAGACAAATTTCTTTGTGATCCAAGTGCTAAAGTCTGGTTCTGAAAAACGATATTTCTTGACGGTGCGTTGCCGATCCAGAGAAGTATTAAAAGCAAAGCTATTTGGGATCGGATTAAAATTAAGCTCGGTAATAAATTTAATCAGCTTATCTTTTTTAATCAGATTTTTAAAGGGCTGAATATACAGTGGCTTGGCAGTATAGGAATAATCGACGGCGCCCCGCTGCTGATCGGTCTTATCGCTCTCTATGATCGGGTCGCGGTGCTCGATCTCAGAGCGTGCATAAGTAAAACTGAAATTAGAGAGATCCCAGGGTTTGGGTGTTTTAGCTCGGCCCGTGCGCTCTTTGCGCACGTTGGTAAAGCTGTAGCTTTTTATCGAGGTAAAGTCGACTGCTTGGTTGCGTAAAGAATCACGCACGGTTTTATTTTCTGCTGATTTCAGTTTGTCTTTCAGTTCGATATCCAGATCGTACGGATCAAACTTGGGGTTGATAGAGGTTTGTGAATACTGCGCATAAAATGGAATTTTCAACCCTGATTTTTCACCAAAGAATTTGCCCAATTCCAAATTGGCAGCTGCGTCAAATTGCACGACTTCTTCGAGACTTCGCTCGGCGACTTTCTGGTCGAGTGCACCCCAACCGATACTGTTGTAATTTCCACTCAAGCTGAGTCGCCCGAAATCGGCCAGTTGCATATCCAGCCTTGCTAAGCCGGCTGCTCCTCCACTTTCATTGAGGCCATTGAGGCGCAATTCATTGACCCACACCTCGGCACATTTGTCACGGCCATCGTCAGTGGTGTTTCGTACGCCGAGCATAATGCCTTTGATCAGGCCTAAGTTGGGATTTCCGATGATGCGTACTTTATTGGTGGTCCCGGTATTTTCATTGATATCATTTCCTTCGAAAATATTGAGCAGGGAGGTGCCAGAGGTATTGCGATCGATCTTTAGGTCTCGAAATAATTCAAGTGGAAAATCTATATTATTGGCCTCTGGCCAGACGACCAGGGGTTCACTTCGCTCAGTTGGCAAGGCAGCCTCATCGATACGCGACATGGTGAGTGGTATTTCGTACTCATAGTAGTTGCGCGTAAAATCACTACCCATGCGGATGAATAGCGTCATCTCTCCGGAGTCAATGACTTCTCCCACGGCTTCTTCGGCATGCACAAACATGCGCAAGCGCTCATAATTGCGAAAATCCTCGTTAATGTTTTTGTAGATCGCTACAGCATCACCATCGTTGAGGTTGCACATATTCAGTGCCAGTGACTGCTCATTGCGCTGGATATTACTAAAGGTTCCGATGCCCTGTTCGCGAAGGACGCCCGCAGGCAAGGCGTAATTAAAAGGAATTTTATCGCTGTTTTCTTCTATACTGACTGAGCTCACATCAAAATCCAAATTTCCTCGGTCATTGTCAGATTCGCTGATTCCCGGATTTTTTAGATCCCGGTTGTACTTACGCCATTGGTTACGCACCAGATCAAATTTGGCAAAGCGCAAAGTGACTGCTTCCGAAAAACCGGTGAGGTAAAGCCGTGCAAACCGGATGGAGCGAAAATCCTGAATGCTTCCTACCGCAGTCTTGTAGCGTTCGATGGGTACTTGAAAACGATACCAAACTTCATTGCGCCCGCTTGCAGATACACTATCGGTAATAAATTCACTCAAAACCAGACCGCCCATTCCATCATGTTCGATTGGTATTTCGTATTGGTAGTAGGCCTCCGTTTCGTTCAGAGTATTATCGTCGTTGAGGTCTTCGCGATCCGGAATATTGGTACTCGATTGAAGATCGCGCAAGCCACTTCCAGTTGCGGCCATTGAGTTGCCATCTACATTATTAAATCTAGAGTAGCGCTCGAAGATTCCGGTGCCATCATCATATTGGCGATAATGTTGAAAATTGTCTCCAGACGGATCGTCCATGATTCGTTGACGAGCATCTCCGGACAAGCCAGTGAGCGTTTGGAGGTAGTCGCTAAAAAATAAGCGCTCTTCATCATCGTTGAGACCATCAAAGCCTACATCTTGTTTTTCACGTTCCGCCTGATCGACCGAAAATGCTCCGGTTATATCTTGCACGATGGGTACTTTACCCCAAGAGGTCGTATCGACGGGAGCTATACTGGTTTCGGTGGGCAGACCATTTTCATAAAAAAGTCTCGAGTCACGCAGCACATCCTCCGAGATGTTACCGAGATTGATGTACATTTTCCCATCATCTCCTAGTCTGGATCCATCACCCTTGGTCGTATAGGGATTCATCATCCAAAATTCCACATACTCAATGTTGGCCGCTTGAAAATCTGTATTACGAATTTCGCGCATGATTCCGGCCCAGCGGTCTTCCGGATCCCTCAACTTTCCACCTTCATCGATGCCTGAACTGTACTCAGTACCTTGCGATGGGTCAAAATTATAGGGACCACGCAAGGTGGGATCAAAGTGAATGTCAAATGTTTGTAGATTATTATTTATTGCGAATTGCCGAGCCCGATTTGGAAAAATTTCGTTCTGATCAACTCGACGCGTGAAGGGATCTTCCCGATCACTACCAGAATTACCTAGGGCATTCGTCTCGATGCGATACCAGTTGATCAATGAGCGATTTACTCCAGATAGGCGGCTGTCAGCCAGGGCGCTTTCTGGAAACAGATTATTGTTGCCGAGATTGTCATTTTGTGGTACACTGGCCAGCACCCATTCAGTGGTTGGCGTACGCAGATCAATGCCTACAGCGCTCCCTTCAAAATCATCGATAAATAGTACTCCTCCTTTGTCGTTTTTATTTTGGTCGATTGCTTTAGAGTGTCCTGGCTTGAGCACCGCGGCTTCTGCTACAAACGAAAGATTTGACTTTGCTTTGGTGCTGATCAAGGGAATCTTATCGACCAGTCGGGTGAGCCATGGTGCATCCTTGCTGTAATTTAGATCCAGACCAATCACCTTATTATTTATGGGATCTTCACCAATATTCACCTTTTGGGTAAAAGGTCGCTCAAAGAGATGCATGTAGGTGCCCCCAATGGTGAGATTTTTATTCACTTCGTAATCGGCTCGAAAGCCGATCATGGTCTTGCGATTGAAACTAAACAGCGCATTATTCTCAAAGCTGACATTGATGGGAATGCTGGAGTTGATGTACGCTTCGTTGATAATCCTCACCTTACCCAGATTGTAATCTACGTCGTAGTCGGTTCCTTCCCGGAGCAATTGACCTCCGGCTGTGACCCGCACGGATCCTTCCGGTACATTAAAAGCTCCCAGCGAATACTCGTTTGATGCACTGCTTTTAAACCGAGCCCGGATTAAAAATCGGTTTAGATCGTTGTATTCTTGGGCGATGAAGACCGAGCTATCGTACAGTTGCTGAAACGTATACTCTGCAGCTTCCGCGGGATCGCTAAACTGATTGGCCAGTGAGGAGCCAAAAGGCTCAAGCACTGGAAACATGATTTTACCGGTATTGAGAAAAATCGTTCTACCCGGTACAAAGTCAAAAGAACCATCCGGCTTTGGATCTCCTAGTTCATTCAGATTATCCAGATTCATGAGTCGCAGCAGAGGCTGACTTGCCAATTCACCGCCGGGGAAAAAGCGCTTTTGTCCCTTGCCCGGATCTTCGTAAAATACGTCCAGATAGAAGTCTTCGCGAGCGACATTAAAAGCGCCGATCGAGTAAATGTTTTTCATCATCAGATCCCATGCGGGAACATCGATGCGCTGGGTCGTTGCCTTGAGCAGTTTGACGTAGAGGATGTCCTCATCTTCGGTCTCGTTGGGAAAATCCGTAGACAATTCACCAACCTGATATTTTTTGCCATTGTAGGTGTATTCGTACGCAATACCGAGCACCTGATCTGGTTGCAAAACGGTATTGATCGAGACAAAACCCAGCTCCGGATGAAGCGTATATTCCGAGCCACGCAATTGACGAGCGCGTACTTTCTCAAAATCTTGCGAGCCCACAAAGCGATAACTTGAAGAGGCCAATGCCGAGGCAGAAGTCACCACATCGCGCGCCATAGGATCCTTGCTGATCGCCGCGTAGATGTCATTTGAGGTATTGTCTGGAAGTTCACGCTGACCAGAAATATCTCGGTTGATCATCCGGTTTGGCGTTTGGAAATTGGGATTGTTGTTGGTGATGCGCGAATTTTCACCAAGGTCAGCAAGCGCCATGATGTTGCGCGTATTTTGAGTTTCGCGTCGCTCATTGGTCACCCAAACCTCGACCTTGGTCACCTTGAATAGGCTAGCTATTTGCGGGAGATTCCGTAAAGCCGCATCAAATGTCTCTCGGTTGTAGTGGGAGAGAAAGAAATGTCGATTCTCGTCGTATTGATCTGTGGTGATTTGAAATTCTTTCAGCTGGGCACCTTTTTCAATCTTGATTTTCTCCTGCTCGGAATTTTGCTGCGAGAGCACGGTGGTCAGCCTTAGTTTGCCAAACTGCATATCTGCTTTGATACCGAAAAGTGCCTGAGTACCTTGAATCAAGGTGCTCTTGAGCGGTAGGCTCACATTTCCTGCTTCGATCTTCTTTAGGATATCGTCATCGCTAAATAGCTCACTGTCATATTCCAGTTTGAGCTGACGATCAAAATCAAAAGTAGCTTGGGTATTGTAGTTGGTATTGAGTTTCAGTTTTTCTCCGATCGATCCATCCATGTTCATGCGGATGGCCATGTCAAAGTCAAAAGCGCCATTCTGCTGCTGTCGCTCTAGCAGGACCGGATTTTGCACATTTTGATAGTCCCAACCAAAAGTGAGATCAATATTTCCTTTGGGAGCAAGGTCTACTTCGGTGCCTCCGAAGAGTCGATCTATGAGACTTTTGCTGATGTCAAATTTTCGCACAGGATCTATGTCGGCTCCCACTTGACCTCCGGCCGATGATACACCTGCCAGTCTTTGGTAATAATTGCGATCCTGTTGCTCCGACTTCCACTCCAGGTACTCCTCAAACGAGAGGTAGCTGGGGTTACGAAAATAGTCGTCGCCAATTTTTTCATTGATGAAGTACCCACCTCCGTCCGGATCATACTCGATACTCTTGTCGATTATGGACGGGTCATTGAGATCAAATGGGTTGTAGGGGTTGTCATCTGTAAATGTGCCGGTTCGATCTTTGAGAGGAATAGTATCCTGACTTTCTACGGCATGGGAATGGGCAGGGCTGTACGGATTGGGCAGGTCTTTGGCTACCACCTCTAGGGCAGTAAACAAAGCCATGAGGGTCACCAAGCCGAAAAACAGCTGTTGAGTTCGTATCATCTTAATTGCAGCGTGGGCCAATATGCGGTTTGAGGTACTGATGATAAACGTTGATTTCTCATATTTCTTTTGCAACAGAGCAAGTGTTTCAAAGCGAATTTTTCTTTAGGAAGACAATGCCTTTAAAGAGGCCTTCACGAGTCCTTCTACATCCTGAATTTCGGGATTTGTTTTGCTGATTTTCTGTAAGACTTGCAACACTTTAGATTGATTGAACCCCAGTGCCAGTAAGGCAGATAACGCCTCCTTTTTCGATGTATTGCCTGCATTGATCTGCCTTAACTCACCGGGAGTACCTTTGGCAACCTTGCTCTTTAAATCCAGAATGATAAGCTTGGCAGTCTTGGCTCCGATTCCCTTTACCCTTTTGAAGGAGACTTCGTCTTCCATTAAAATGGCGTCGCGGATCTGATCACCGGTCATGGATGAGAGGACGACCATGGCGGTCGTAGGCCCCACGCCCGATACCGAAATGAGTTGCACGAACAAGACTCTTTCTTCTGCATCGGCAAAACCATAGAGTGTGTGGCTATCCTCTTTGACGACCAAGTGAGTAAGCAATTTGACCTGCTCTGTCTTTTCAATTTGGGAATATGTGCTTAGGCTTATGTTGATGTGATAACCCACTCCATGGCTCTCCACATATACATAGGCAGGGTTCTTAAAGGTGATGTTACCCTTGATGTATGCGATCATACCTTGATACCGTTTTGATTCAACTCAACCAAGGAAAAGCAAAAGTCATACCAATTACAATTATCTATCACATTTAAATAACTGAACAACAGAGATATGTAATATTTATTCGTTCGAGATATAAAGGTATTTTTAGTCTCAAATCTCAGTTATATATGAATGTATTGGTGCTGGGCTCGGGAGGTCGAGAGCATGCGTTTGCCTGGAAACTTAGGCAAAGTGCAAAATTAGGCCAGCTTTTTATTGCTCCGGGGAATGCCGGGACTGGAGCTCTGGGCAAGAATCTAGATCTGGATATGAACGCTGTGCAAGAGATTGTGGATGCAGTAAATCGATATGCCATAGATCTCGTGTTGGTTGGGCCCGAGGTGCCTCTTGTGGACGGACTCGTGGATGAGCTGGCCGAGGCACTCCCTGACTTAAAAGTGGTGGGACCGGGAAGATCCGGTGCCCAATTGGAAGGATCTAAATCATTTGCCAAAGACTTCATGCGGCGACATCAAATTCCCACAGCGGCCTACCGCGAATTTGGTACGGATGACCTACAAGCTGGTCTTGCCTATTTGGAAAACCATGCGCTACCGATTGTGCTTAAGGCCGATGGCCTCGCAGCCGGAAAGGGTGTGTTAATTTGTACTGATCGAGCGGAGGCCAAAAATGAATTTGAGGCAATGCTGGAAGGTAAGTTTGGTGCAGCCAGCAGCAAGGTAGTCGTAGAGCAATTTCTTACTGGCCTTGAGTTTTCAGTATTTGTAGCAGTCGATGGCTCAAACTTTCGGGTACTGCCCATGGCCAAGGATTACAAGCGAATCGGGGAGGGCGATACCGGACTCAATACAGGAGGTATGGGCTCTATCTCGCCTGTTCCCTTCGTCGATGAGGTATTGAGGGAGAAGGTCATGCATCAAGTCGTGCTCCCCTCGGTGCAGGGCATTGTGCAGGATGGATTGAATTACCGTGGGTTTCTTTTTATCGGACTCATAGAGGTCGATGGCGAACCCTACGTGATCGAATACAACTGTCGCATGGGTGATCCGGAGACTCAATCGGTGATGCCCCGCCTCAAAAGCGATTTTCTGGAACTCTGTCTGGCGATCTGTGATCAACGATTGAATCAGCACCTTGTGGAAATTCATGATGAATTCGCGACCTCTGTGGTGATGGTTTCGGGAGGCTATCCCGAAGCATACGAAAAAGGCAAGCCGATCGCAGGATTGGAGGAAGTAAAAAAGAGCACAGTCTTTCACGCTGGCACCAAGATCGAGTATGAAGGGGTTGTCACCAATGGTGGGCGAGTGTTGGCCGTTACAGCAATGGGTTCATCGCTGGAGGAGGCATTGCAGCAATCATATAAGACCATCGATCGATTGGATTTTGAGGGAAAATACTGCCGGAGGGATATTGGGTTTGATTTATGAGACACTAGCATGGATTTGTCCATTACCAAGGTAGCCCAGTATTGCGAGGGCAGATTGCTTGAAGTGCACCCGCAGGAAAATCTTCGCCTTGGCCATGCAGTAGTGGACAGCCGACAGCTACACCACCCTTCCGGCTCCGCATTTTTTGCCCTGCGGGGAGCACGTCGCGATGGTCACGATTTCATTGAAGACCTTTATGATCGTGGAGTAAGATGCTTCGTGATTTCTGATTCGGGTTTGGCCTGGAAATCCTACCCGGAAGCAGCATTTATCTTGGTTGCTGACACGCTAAGAGCTCTCCAGAATCTTGCGGTGCAATGGCGGTCACGTTTTGACATTCCAGTCATTGCAATCACGGGCAGCAACGGAAAGACCATTATCAAAGAGTGGCTTGCTCACTTGTTGGAGCCTGAGCTGAAGATCACGCGCTCGCCCAAAAGCTATAATTCGCAAATAGGTGTGCCACTATCCGTGCTGCGGCTCGATAAACAAAGTGAGTTGGCCATATTCGAAGCCGGCATCTCTCGTCCTGGCGAAATGGGGCACCTCGAGAGGATCATCCAGCCCGAGATTGGGTTATTTACCAACATTGGTTCTGCCCATCAATCAGGATTTTCGTCCCG
>CAJQNM010000743.1 GCA_905479665.1 uncultured Saprospiraceae bacterium | reverse complement strand
CAGGTCTTCTGATCAGACTGTCTGGCAAGTCTGCTATTGCTTCTTTGTACCGAACCGAATCATTCACTCTGCTTTCATGCGAAGTGGTGAAGTTGAAGATGGAAAAGAAGGGTTGGTCCATTTCCGCCCTATTGCGCCAGTGCGCTTTATTGCTAGACTCATCCCAGATCGATGCGTTATCCATCTCCAGATTGTAGTCTGTTTTGACATTGTTGGTGCAATAGTACCCTGCCTCTCGCAGCAATTCCGGGTAGAGATGAATCTGCTCTGGTAGTTGAGCCTTGCAGCGCATGTGCTGGCTGCCCAGACTGGATGAATATACCCCACTGATGATGCTGGATCGAGCAACAGCACAGACAGGTGCCGATGCAAAGGCGTTCTGGTATAAAACGCCCTCTGCCGCAAGGCGATCAAGGTTGGGAGTCCGAGCCATACTGTCGCCATAGCAACCGAGCTGAGGACTGATGTCTTCACAAGTGATCCATACTATGTTTGGACGTGGATCTTGACTTGCTGCACTCGCGCTTCCATGAAGAAAGAACATGCTAAGGAATAGGAGTGGGTAGTATATCGATGTACGCTTCACAATAAAGGTGATTGTCAATCATTAATTTAGAAAAAGCAAGCCGTACATTTACCGTAAATGAAAAAGAGTTTCGTATTGTCTTTTGAGACGATTGCCATTCTGCTGCTGGTGATCCCATCTTTTGCCCAGCAAAGACCCAATATCGTTTGGCTCGTGTCTGAAGATAACTCGAAGCATTTCTTGCGACTATACGAAGAGGGAGGTGCGGCAATGCCTCACATTGAAGCACTTGCTAAGAACGGCGTGGTATTCAATCATGCTTTTTCGCAAGCTCCCGTCTGCTCGGTAGCTCGTAGCACCTTGATTTCCGGCTGCTATGCTCCCCGTATAGGGGCTCAATATCATCGTCGTTCTGCCTTGGTGCCGATGCCTGAAGACCTCAGGATGTTTCCAAGCTATCTGCGTGATGTCGGTTACTATTGCACCAATAACAGTAAAGAAGACTACAACATCGAGAAGGCCGACGACATCTGGAATGAATCCTCGAATCAAGCCAGCTATCGCAACCGACGCCTTGGACAGCCCTTTTTTCATGTGCAAAATTTTCATGCAACGCACGAGGGGCAACTGCATTTTGAGGAGTCTGCTCAGAGCACAGAACCCACCCAAACGGATCCCAAGACGACCAAACCCTTTGCCTATCATCCCGATACCCCCATGTTTCGCTATACGTATGCACGGTATCACGACGATCACACCCGGATAGATTCGATGATCGGGGCCTTCATTGCACAGCTTGAAGATGACGGAATCAGAGAAAACACCATCATATTTTACTACGGCGACCATGGCGGGGTGCTGCCAGGGAGTAAAGGATACCTGTATGAACGCGGGGTACATGTTCCGTTGGTTATTTCTGTGCCTGAGAAATGGAAGGACCTTTCTCCATACAAAGCAGGAGCCACCGCTGATGGGTTTGTGCGCTTTATTGATTTTGGCCCGACTGTTCTTCAGCTAGCTGGAGCGGAGGTGCCTTCCGAAATGGATGGTGAGCCATTCCTTGGGGCAGGCCTTGGTAAGGCTGAGGTGGAGTCTCGCAATCAAGTCTTCTGTTACGCAGACCGATTTGATGAAAAGTATGATTTAGTGCGATCTATTCGTAGAGGTGACTATAAGTATATACGTAATTATCAGCCTTTTACGATTGATGGCTTGCAAAATAACTATCGATACAGGATGGCGGCTTATCGTGAGTGGAGAGAATTATTTAAGAGTAATTCGCTTACTGGTGAGCAGGCTCAGTTCTTTTTGCCGCGAGCAGCGGAGGCAATCTACAATGTCACGCAAGATCCCCACGAGTTAGATAATCTTGCTGACCAACCTGAGCAAGCACTGCGCCTGGCCGAGTTGCGAAAGTCCCTGCAAGATCAGGTAAAGCTTATGCCCGATCTCAGTTTCATACCGGAGCCCATTTTTATTTCTGAAGGAATTACGGATCCGGTGCAGTATGGGCAGCGCAATAAGCAAGCTATCGGCAAGCTCGTCGATATTGCGGACTTGTCTCTACGACCATTTGGTGAAGTGCGCAAGCAATTGAAAAAAACGCTCAAAGCCAAAGACCCATTGATGCGCTACTGGGCGATTATAGTGTGCAGCTCCTTTGGCAAGACAGCCAAGCCATTCAGGAAGGGCATTGCCAAAACAGCACTCCGTGATGAAGATTTGCTGGTGCGCTTGCGAGCAGCAGAGTACCTTGGATTGTATGCGTCTTTGCCACCTGACCTTTTCACGGAAATTTTGCAAAAGGCTAGTACAGAGGTAGAAGCTGGTTTGATCCTCAATAGTATGGCGTTGCTGCATGATGTGCGAGGCACGACATTCGATTTTTCAGATATCGATCTGAATCCGGAGTGGCTGGCAAACAAACGCTCCAATGTCTCACGCCGGGTGGCATACCTGACCAACAAACTGTGACAATGATGACAAAGAGATTATTCACGTTCGGGTCTTTTTTAGTTATACTCCTTTGTAGCTATACCTCAGCAAGCGCTCAATCTGATTCACTTCCCAATATTGTGATTTTTTACGCCGATGATTTGGGCTGGATGGACTTGAGTGTGCAAGGGTCTGATTACTATGAGACGCCTCATGTCGATCGCATCGCACGCGAGGGTATCCGCTTTACCAATGCGTACGCAAATGCGGCAAACTGCGCCCCGTCTCGGGCATCTCTGATGACTGGGCTCTATACTCCCCGACATCAGATCTATACCGTAGGAAATCCCGATCGAGGTAAATCTGAAAACAGACGCCTACGCAGCATACCCAACGAACGGGTGCTGGATACGGATCTACTGACCATGCCACAGTATCTGCATGACCAGAAAGGCTACCGAACGTGTATGGCTGGAAAATGGCATTTGTCTGCCGATGCTGCTGACTATGGATTTGATGTCAACTTTGGCGGGCACCAGTCGGGTGGTCCCAAGTCCTATTTTTCGCCTTACCGAAATCCCCAACTGGCTGATGGCCCCGATGGTGAACATCTACCTGCCCGGCTCGCAAATGATGTATCCGGCTGGATTTCTCAACAAGATCAGGCCAGTCCCTTTTTTGTTTACTTCCCTTTTTATTCAGTACATACGCCTATTCAGGCCAGACCAGATCTCACTAAGAAATTTAGCACCAAGGAAAAAGGGGTGTTTCATGATCATGCCGAGTATGCGGCCATGCTCGCCGCGATGGATAGTGCCATAGGCCAGGTCTTAAACACCTTGGAAACGTTGGGTATACTGGATGAAACGCTGATTATTTTTTCCTCAGACAATGGTGGCTACGGACCTGTGACCTCGCAACGACCCTTGCGCGGAGCCAAGGGGATGTTTTATGAGGGGGGCATACGAGTACCGCTTTTCGTCCGCTGGCCAGGTCAGATTGCTCCCAACAGTGTATCCCATGATCCAGTGATTGGCAGCGATCTTTTCTCCACCATTTTAGACATCACCGGGGGTGCGATGGAAGCAGATCAAGATGGCATCAGCATCCTGCCAGCTTTGCGAGGAGAGAAATTGCCATCACGATCTCTTTTCTGGCATTTTCCTGCGTACCTCGAGATGTATAAAAAAGACCGTGCGTTCGAAGACTCACATGACCAGCCCTGGTTTCGCAGTACACCCCTTGGGGTGATCCGCTGTGGATCTTGGAAACTTATCGAGTTTTTCGAATCAGGAGATCTTGAGTTGTACAACTTAGACCAGGATATTGGTGAGACCCAAGACCTTGCCGAAAGTGATCCTGCTAAAGTGAAGGAACTGCATGAATTGCTCAAAGCATGGAGAAAAGAAACCTCTGCTCCGGTTCCTATAGATCTGAATCCTGAGTTCTTGTCAAAAAACTAAAGGCCCATGGCGTTTTCGCCATGGGCCTAACATCTGACTTTGAACGAGTGTTTCTACTACATCAATCCCTTGAGCAATCCCAGAGAAGATCCTAATTTCTTGCTCATGGCTTTCTGGGCCAAATTTGCAAAGAGGCCTTTCTTGTCTAGTTTTGGTAGTTTCTTGGTCACTTTGTCGAGTGATTTGGTGATCTGTCCCACTTACGCAGTGCCACTCTGCCATTGAGACGGCCAGAATTAAAATCGTCACTCCTCGGTACTTATTGATCTTCCCAAGCAGGTGCTTCGGCAATGCGTTTCTGCAACTGCGACTTGATCTGTTTTTGCTCTTGAGAAGGATTTTGAATTGGATTTATTTCCATGACATCTTGATCCAAATCAAAAAAGCGTCCATCCTGATAAAGTTTGTAGCGCTTGGTCCGAGCGAATTGGCCACGATATTGATTCACCCGATCGCTCCAGCGTGGGTCGTAATGCACCAAAAGACTTTCACGCTCATCATACTGCTGGCCTTGCAGCAATGGCAGCAGGCTTTGGCCGTCGTGCCGGGCATCATCCTTCCCAACGAGATGGGCCAGTGTGGCATAAAAGTCTGCGAATCCGACCAGTCCATCGTGTGTTTTCCCACTTTGGATTTTATCTGGCCAACTCATGACCAATGGGACATGAGTACCATGATCAACGGTGTTTCCTTTCGCTCCGCGCACGATGCCATTTTCGGTGCTAGAGTAGATGCGAGGATGGGTTCCATTGTCGGCAGTGAAAATTAAAAGCGTATTGTCAAGTAAGTGGAGTTCCTTCAGCTTTTGTACAAAGCGACCGACAATCTTGTCCGTGTACTGGACCATATCGGCAAATAGGGCAGTATCCTGTTGGTAACGGATCGTAGTGTCTTCCCAATCTTCTGAATCGGGAGTGACCACAAAGGGATCGTGGGTAAGGAGCATGGGGTAGTAGACGAAAAAGGGTTTTGTCTGATTGCGCTCGATAAAGTCAAGGGCATGAGACGATACGATATCAGGTCCATAGGCATCTGGATCGCGTGGCAGTGTCTTTCCATTTTGCTGCAAGAGCGGATCGGCAAATCGTTCGCCTTTTGGTTTCAGATGGTTCAATTGCCAGAGGCAGTACTCATCAAAACCCAGTTGATGTGGTCGCAATGAATCTTGATAACCCGGAAGCTCATATTTGAGGCCGCTCAACTGCCATTTGCCGACGATGCAGGTGCTGTAGCCTGCACTTTGCATCAGCTGGCCAAAAGTCTGTTGGTTGGGATTGAGATAAGTAAAGTATTCGTAGTTGCGATAATTATGTTGACCGGTCATGATCTTGACCCTTGATGGGGTGCAGAGGGGCTGCGAAATGCATTTCGTGAAGTGCATTCCTTCGGCTGCAAGCTCATCGAGGACAGGAGTTTCGTACTCGGTGCTTCCATTCACACCAAGGCATTCGTATCCCATGTCATCGGCCATGATTAGGATCACATTGGGCATGTCTGACGGTTTGGGAGACTGACTTGCGCATTGGCAGCAGATCAGGATAGGGAGACAAATAAGTAGGTGACGAAAAAGTAAGTTCATTTTTTAGATTGATAAGCAGGATTGTATTCCCCGCGTGAGCGAAAGCCAGGAAAAGCACGCATTTTGGCAAAACGAGGGTAGCTGTCAAAGATATCTCCCGTTCCCAAGACACGAGGATCCTCTTGGGCGGTTAGTTCCTTGACTAACAATGTCTTCAATTTATCTAGTTGAATTTGCCATTCAGGGTGGAAAGCAAGATTTACTGTGCATCCGGGATCGCGAAGAATAGCAAAGAGTTCGTCAGCCGGACGTTTTGCGACAGCCAGATTTAGATAGCTGGAATACTTGTTGCTGTTTTCTAGGAGGACCGTTTTACTGGGACAAGCATCGATGTCATGGTAGCCGCCTTCCATGTATTTGAAGTCGGCCTCCAGGACATCGTCTCCGCTCAAGTCTACAGCTGGGTCTCCCGCAGGCCAGCGATCTGGTCTTAAGTTGTTGATATAGAGGAAGGAATCAGTACGGATTGCTCTTGCGGGATAGCCTAGATTTTCTGGTCGGGCATGCGTATGTCTTTCTCGGCCCGACAAGACATATTGACGTTGAGGCAATGTTGAAATTTCCTCAGAGCGCAGAATACGAATCAGTGACTCGCCTACAGCATCAGGAAGCTTCTCAGCCTGAGCGATCTCAATAAAGGTGGGTGCAAGGTCAGTGAGACTCACCAGCTCGGTGAGTTGGCGATTGCCCGCTATCTCAGGTCCGGCAATCACCAAAGGTACATGGGTGCCATATTCATACAGATTTGCTTTGGCTGCAGGGAAGGCCATTCCGTTGTCGGCCGTCACCACAATGATAGTGTTGTCCAATTCGCCAGCTGCTTCCAATTGCTTGAGCATCTTGCCCAGGTGGTTATCAAACCACTGGATCTCAACTGCATAGTCCAGCAAGTCGTTGCGGACAATGGAGTCATCAGGCAGAAAATCGGGAACCTGGACATCGGCGGGATCTTTGCCTTCCTTAATTCCCGAACCTGCCTCAAACACGCGATGCGGTTCAAAACCACCATACCAGAAAAAGAAGGGTTGATCATCATCTTTCTGCGCTAGAAAGTCTGCAAAATTCGCTGCATAGTCGATGGGGCGAATGCCACTATAGGGAGGCTCATTCTTTTTTTCATTAAAAGAAGGCCCGACTGGATTGCGACCCCATGCCTCGTGGTTGCCCGGACCCCATGGTTTGCCAGTGTATCCGAGCGCATAGCCTTGGTTCTCAAGGTGGGTGGTGAATACGGGAAATTTGGTTGGAAAATAGCTGCTGTGAGTGCCCGCTTCTTCCAGCTGCCAGATGTTTTGGCCGGTAAGGATGGCCGCACGTGAAGGACTGCACTGGGGGGCGGCCACAAATGCATTGTGAAATAGGACGCCTCGACGCGCCAGCGCATCAATGTTTGGTGTGAGTACCGTGCTGTCACCAAGGATGGAGAGGTGCGGATAAGACTGGTCATCAGATATAGCAAAAAGGATATTGGGTGTTCGATCTTCCTGTGCGCTTGTACCACAGGAAGAAAGCCCTAAAATGAGCAAGAGGCCTGTCAGTGTTTTTATTCTATTCATGGGGTATACGGTTTTTGTTCTTCCGATTTTCTCTGAAAATAAAGTTCGGTAAGTTCTTTGACTCGGTCTGGAAATTCTTGAGCCAAGTTTTCTTGCTCGCCAATATCCTGGCTTAAATCAACCAAAAAATATTCATCTTCAGGTGCATTCGGTTCTGGTCTTCTGGTTAGTGAAGTGTCCAGAGGATCGTACAGTAATTTCCAATTCCCACTCCGCACTGACCAACGATCTTGAAAATTCCAGTGCCACACATGATGCACTTCCTCCGCTTGTGCATCTTCGATAATAGCAGTGAGATTCTGGCTGGTCATGTCGTGATTGGGCATGTTCAAATCACAGATACTACCGAGCGTGCTATACCAATCTGATCCCAGACACCAGTGATCTCGTACTTCTTCGGCAGGGAGATGACCAGGCCAGCTGATTATCGCAGGTACTCTCAATCCGCCTTCGAATAGAGATCCTTTTGCCCCTCGATAAGGCCCAGCACTGCCTCCTCCAAAGTGAGCTCGCTCTTCGGTCGAGTGCCCGTGGTCTGATTGAAAAACGACAATGGTTTCTTGGGTCAATCCAAGTTGTTCTAAATGGTCCAGCAATTTTCCGACATACTCGTCCTGAGTGCTGAG
>CAJQNM010000742.1 GCA_905479665.1 uncultured Saprospiraceae bacterium | reverse complement strand
GCCCGAACCATTCTGCACAAAAATATAGGCCTTGCCCTCTTTATCATTTGCGAGTGGTGCGCCTACTATGACCTGGCCTTGGTCAATATCGACAGAATGGCCGAAATGGTCAAGAATGTCAGCGTCATCGGGGACGAGACGTGCTATCTCGGTGCTACTTATGGACGAACAATCAAAAATATAGGCAGCTCCGGAATGCAAGCCATCGACGCCAGCATTGCTGGGAGCTCCGACTACTGCCAATTGCTCATCGAAGGCAACCGAAGTCGCAAAAGCATCGTAGGCGTCACCGTCCTGGGCCATCACCTTACCCATCAAAACCCAGGATGAATTTTTACGGTAAAGATATGCTGCGCCTGCACCAGAGCCCAAGGCATCATCGCCGGGTGCACCAACGATGGCTTTGGTTCCGGAGATTCCAACACTAGTGCCAAAGACGTCGCCAGCCTCTCCCTGAGCTGGATACAACTTAGCCTCTAAGTACCATTGGGTGCCTGATCGTGCGAAAATGTATGCAGCACCTACTTTCTCCTTATCGTCGTGTGGAGCATGCCGCGCACCAACAATAACGCGATCACCATGAATGTCTACGCTTATGCCAAAATCATCTCCTTTGTTGCCACCCCATGGTGGAAGCAATTTTTTAACCTGCGTCCAGGAGCCGTCTTGCAATTGGAAAATATAGGCCGCACCAGCGTGATTGGATCCAAATCCTCCGTGGAAGGGTGCCCCTGCGACGGCAAAGTCCCCGTCGATTGCTACGTCAAAACCAAGTAGGGAACCGAATTCTGGATCTCCAGCAAGAAGCTCATGCTCCTGGCCTTCGAGATGGAACTGGCTTAAAGTCATAGCAAAGAGCAGTAGGGCGAGAGATTTCATTTTGGTGCAAATAGTTGTGCTCAAGATAAGAATTCTTTGTATGAGGAATGGCCAGAAATAGCGGGAATTAGGGAAGGGCAGAATTTTAGGATTGTGCTTTTGATCACGGTACTTTCGCAGCCAATATTTATAGCTCGCCATCTTCAGACTTGTCAATTCACAGAAATCTGTCCGCGTGAGTTCGCCTGCCTCAACCGCTTCGACTAGGGAAATATATCTTCTTGTATATGTCTTGCCATTTCATTGTATTTTTGGCAAAGTTCGGTTGAATTATTTCGCTAGGCAATATGTGCGTGGCAGCATGCTTACTGCACAAGATATTCGTAGCTGATCATCGGAGTGCTAAATCTGCTCTACCAGGAAAACCAATGTTCCCGCAGGACAAGTGACAGTTCCTCCTAATGCAAGTTGCTGATTAATAATAGTTATTTTCTGCCCAGCTGAAACGCGAACTAGACGTGAAAGAGAAGCAGTACTTTCGTTATGACCACTGGCGGACCTAATATAAGCATTAGCTCCAATCCCAGCTTGAGCCACATTGTCAATGCCAATTTGTAACCCAGCATTCGACCTCTGAACTGTTGTACTTTGGTGTTGATAAACTGTCACACGGTAAACACCTGTTTGGTTAACTCTGATACCATCTGTATCTTTTGTAAAAACACTTGATGTATCCTGTATTAGATTGGTCATAGTTGTGTCTAACCATGAGAAACGCGTAGCATTTATGTTAATATTAGTACTTAGTGTGTTAGTCATTTGGATATAGGCCCTTGCATCAGCTGAACCGGTGGGTCCCCTTAAATTAGTTTTAAAAACCCATGCACCTAACTCTTTTATATAGAGATCACCATTTTGAATATCCAAGTACTCATCAAAGTTTCTACCTAATGTTGGATTGGGAATTCCCTGCCCATTATGCCTCTCGAAATTGGGTACTTTTAACACTTTTTTTAACCATGCAACAGCCTTTCCTCCACTATTTGCCCCCGCAGCAGCCGTAGTTCTAAAATTAACAACATCACCCGCTCTTAATAGAACAGGTATGTCTAATGTATTAAAAGCCACATCCGCAGCTGTTGCAGTCCCTGATTTTTTTCCGGTGGCTGCTCCGTTAACGTAAACCTCTACTTCTCCAGAACCATCAAAAACAGTAAGTCCCACCGCAAATAATTCACACTCTATCGGTACCACGATTCCAAAACCTGCTTGCGAGTCATCTCCATTTCCATAGGCCCATTCAAAAGCATTTGCAGCAAGTGCGCCTGACTCCTCTGCCCAAATTGGGAAGATAGCACCGTTAAGAGAATCAGCGCTCACATACAATCTGGTTTTAAACGTTGTATCTCGCGTATTAATATATAGTGAATCCTTCTTTGATACCATAGATTGAATCTTTGAAAAGTCAACAGGTTGCCACCTACTGCCTGTATATTCAAAGAGCTGGCTACTATCTATATTAAATATTAGACTTCCTGTATCAACACCTGCAATGGCATTCATATCGGAAGTGTTTGCATGGTGAATTTTAACCAAAAGCTCAGCTTCTAATGCTTGAGAAAAAGTCGTTATTTGTGTGCTTAAGAAAAAACACAAGAAGAGCGCAGTTCTTTTCATCTGTCACATCGTTAGTTTCAATATATGTACAAGTCAACTAAATTTTTAAATATAGGTTAAATTTATTATATTATGTGATGGAAAGGGTTTGTTCAGAGTGTGCGTGACAAATGTCCCTCAAGCCGCTTGAATCAATAGCCGGAGCTTGTTCCAAGCTTTGGACTTGCGATAGCACCTTAGATCTGAAATAGCCTGCGCGCCTTTCAATGACCAC